>JAKPNC010000083.1 GCA_029548585.1 bacterium
AAGTACCTGTGAAAGAAGGGAGTCCGGGTAGAGGGCTATGGGAGAAATCATCTGAGTGAGCTCCTCCCTGGAAAACCTGTAATCTTCATAATCGTCCGCATATCCCGGACTTGCAGTGGGTGAGATGGCTAACGCCAATATTAACAGGAAGATGCTTTTTGCCGCCATGATTTTGTTTTTCATTTTTTTCCACCTCCTTTCTCTAAAAAGAATTCAAAAATTTTATTATCGCCTTTTGATATTATGACGGGTTTGGGTGGAAAAAGTTTAGTAAATGAGTCATCACGAAGGAATCATTAACAAGAATAAATGCTATCCGTGTAAAAGTCTGACATCTTATGAGAAAATGCGTAGATTTGCCGGGGATTTATCATCTTATGGGGATAGAAAAAATAAAGGTCTTTTTGCCGCGCCAACCGGGCGGCAATTCTTTCCGCAGGTAAAAAAAATTACATTTATTTCTTTTCAAGCTGTTTAATGTTCTTTTCAGCTTCCCTCTTGTCTCTTACCGTTACGTAAGGGGCCTCTGCCAATTTTTTCAATTCAGTGAGCGCTTCTCCATTCTTCTTCTCCGAAAGGTAGGATTGCGCAATCAGCATGTGGGCGGAACTCCTGTAATTGGCAGGGGCTTTTTCGTCAGATATGATCCCTGACAATAATTCTCTTGCTTCGCCCAGGCTGGATTCTTTGATAAGGATCTCCCCAATCGCGAGCCGGGCTTCCGTTACGTAATTGATTCTCTTGTCCCTGGTTTCGAACTCGCGGTAGCTCTTAATGGCTTCTGCGTATTTTTTTTCTGCCTTATAGCCCCGGCCCATGTAAAGGAAGGCCATCGTCCTGGTGGATGCGTCCGCTCCCTCCATGCTTAATACTTTTTCTGCTTCCGTTATAGTCGCCTCGCTATTCTTGTCTATCCAGTATGCCGTTGCCAGGCCCAGCTGTGCTCTTCCCTTGTAAATCCCTCCTGCGTCTTTCAATTCAAGAACCTTTGAAAAAGCCTGCCTGGATCCTTCCGTATCATTTTCGTTTCTCCAAAGGGTGTTTCCAATCTCGAGGAGGGCCTGTGATTTCTGTACATCCGTTATGCCTTCTGCCTGGAGCGCTTTTTCGTATTCCTGGCGAGCTTCCTTGAATTTTTTTTCTAATTGATACGTCGAAGCTATCATTAAGAGCAGGTTCGCGGCTTCTTTACCCTTGAGCCCCGGAAGATCCTTTTCAAATTCGGCCCGGGCTTCAGAATACTTCTTCTGTTTCAAAAGAGTCCTGCCTATGACTATGTCAGCAGACGAATTAAACGAAAGGGCAAGCATGATTAATAACGACACCAATAAGGATTTTTTTATCATCTTTTCTCCTCCTTTTTTTCGCTGCGTTAACAGGCACGCGCCGTTTTTCTTATTATACAGTATATCCGGCTTATTTCAAGACACCCGGTTGAAAAACAAGGCGCCCGGTGATGTTTAATGATATAATTGCTATGTCCTGCAGCTTTAAGCCGTACGGGGAAAAATGTGATTGTAAGATACTGGATATCAATATTGATTCAACTCATGCTGTTTCAACCGGTCATGCTCTATGCCCGTCCCCCGGAGATATCTCCGCGTGTTGTGTTATGGGCATGGGAAAGGAGAGAGAATCTGCTCTTCCTTGAAGGTTCCGGGATTGAAGCGGCTTTTTACGCAGGTACGATTATTTTCGACAGGGATTCTACCGTGCTACGGCCCCGCCTGAATCCTCTTGTGGCGCCGGAAGGGCTTCCTCTTACAGCCGTATTCAGGCTCGAGAACATGCAGTCCGGCCCGCCTTCCGGAGTACAGGCCGAAGAGGCCGTGCTGATCATATCCGGGATGTGTTCCGGCAGAAAACTTTACGGTGTACAGATTGATTATGACTCAAGGATTTCGGAGAGAGGGTTTTACGCCGCCCTCCTGCGGGATCTCAGGAAAAAAATGCCGCCCGGTTTCAGGCTGTCGATAACGGCCCTCGCTTCATGGAGCCATATGGGGAGTTTTATAGATGATCTCGAAGTGGATGAAGCCGTGCCCATGCTTTTCAGGATGGGGCCTGACGGGGCGCTTGTCAGGAAGGGATTTGCCGGAGGTTCATTTATGAAGGCTTCCAGGTGCAGCGGAGTTGTCGGGATATCCCTTGATGAGCCCCTGCCGGCGCCGGAGTACCTCAGGAACAGAAAGATATACATATTCAGTCCACATTCGTGGACGCCTGAAATTTTCGGGGATGCATTGCTTAAAATAAGGAGGCATATGAATGGGGAGGATTTGCCATGAAAAGGCTCTTTTTACCAGTTTTTGCAGGCATTCTGTTATACTGTGTGAACCTGCAGGCTTGCGGGCCGTATTTCCCTGTCTATTTCAGCTCTGCGGAAGAAATATCTTCCATAGATACGCCACATATATATAAAAGGGATTTTTCGGGAATGTCACCCGGGATAATCTTTCCTGGATGGCGCATTCCTTTTCTCTACCAGTCATACAGGGGGATGACAACGGGAGATGCAAACATGCTGGTTCTGCCGGGAATCTCCGATGCGGCTGCTCATATGGACTGGCTTGCGGCAAGAAAGACCGTCACCGGCCAGCCTGCGGAAGTTAACAATTGGGCTGAGGGGGAGGATTACGCCTATTTTAAAAACTACCTGGACGATGCTTTTCATACCGCGGTAAATACGCTTAACGATCGCAGGAAGGTTTTCAGCAGGAAAGACCTGATGATATGGCTTGAGGGGCAGGATGAAGTCTTCGGAAGCCTTAAAGGAAGGCTTTTTGATGAAGAATTTGAGAAATCCATCACGAATCCGCTTCTCAGGTATGACAGGCAGTACCAGAGGGCGGCCGCCTCTTTCTACGAAAGGAGGTATCCTCAGGCGGAAGGACTTTTCAGGGAGATTGCGGGAAATCCCGAACATCCGTGGAAGTCGTACGCGGCCCTTGCGGTGGGAAGAACGCTGATACGCAGGGCAAATGCGGAGTTTGATGCGGAGATGAAAAGATCCGGCGACAGGCAGGAAGGAGCGAATAATGCGAGGATAGCGAGAGATGAATGGTTGAAAAAAGCAGGCGGAGAGTTAGAAAAAGTTTTGGGAGATACAACGTTTATGTCCGTATATCCTTCTGCCGGGAGGTTGAGAGAATACATCATGTTCAGGCTTGAACCGGGCAGGAGGATGCTGGAGGCTGAAAAGGTATTGATCTCTGCAAAACACCCTTCGGAACTGGGATGGAACCTGCGGGATTTTTCTATGCTGTACGCAAGCATGAGAAAGGAAGACAGGGATTTCATCCTGCGGGAAGGGGGGGATTTTGCTCAGTGGCTTCTCTCATTCCAGGATGAGCAGGGAAAGCTTGCGGATTTTGCGGCGGTACGTTACCTTAAAACAAAATCTCTACCCTGGCTTGTCGCAAGTCTCAGAATCATGTCTTCGGACAACCCTTACCGGGAGGAAATCCTCAAAAGCGCTTCCGAAATCCCGGAATCATCTCCTGCATACCTGAGCGCAAGGTACTACTATTTCTCCTATCTCATAAAATCGGATTTTGACAGGAACAGGCTTGCCGGCGAACTGGATTCATTCATAAAGACAATAGACCGGGCAAAAGACCCTGTTTCGTGGAACTGTTTTACCGGACTCCTGATGCGGGTTTCCTTAACCATGGAGGATGTCCTGAAACATTCCCTGAGGAAAGTTGCTGCAGTATCATACGATTATGGCCATGAATTTCCAGGGGACGCCGTACTGCTTGATAAAAATGTCCGGTTATTTTTCAACAGGCATATGCCCCTCGACATGTGGATGGAAATCGTTTTGAGGGACGACCTTTTTACGCCGGCGATAATGAAGCAGATGCGTTTTACTGCCTTCCTGAGGGCTGTTCTCCTCAGGGATTTTAACGCGGCAGAAAAGGCCGCTCTGAAACTTTCGGAAAACGATTCCAGTACCAGGGAAGATTTCCGTCCTTTCCTGGAGAGCCGCAGCATGGAACGGAAAAAATTTGAAGCAGTCTATTTTATCCTTCGGTATCCCAGGCTCAACGTCATGCTTGATTCAGCCTCCGAGGAAATAATCGTGGAAAATATTCCCTTGGACAGGCGGGATGTCTACCGCAGGAACTGGTGGGGTACGGATACGGAACGGGAAGAAAACGAACTTTCAGAGATTGAATTCATGCTTGATTTTCAGCCTGAAGGCGCAGCCGAAAGGGCAGGGGTTGAAAATAAGCTCATGTCTTCAATCGTGGCGCCGAACTACCTTGCGGAATCCGTCATAAAGTACGCCGGCGCCAATCCGAAAGATGAAAGGGTTCTGGAAGCCCTGCATCTTGCGGTGCAGGCAACGAGATATGCGGGTTCCAGGGACGAAAAAACCGGAGATTATTCGCGCAGGGCGTTTGAAATTCTGCACAGGAGATATCCGTCCAGCAAGTGGACAGGGAAAACTCCCTACTGGTACCGGTAAATATTCAATCTCCTGAAGATTTACAAATCAAAGGATAATAGAGAATGAGATTTAATGAGGATTTGTGCAGTTTATTTATTGACTGTCGCGTAAGCAATGCCGCATGGTGTCATGAGAGTAATCTTGCCCCGTCCCATGGGGCGTTATGTGAGACGGAAATTCTCTTTTGTATTTGCAGCGTGCCCTTCTGCGACAAAACTTCAGCGGAGAAGGATTCGTCAGATGACTTCGAGGCTCTCCCTGCAGGGAAGTCCTTTGAATTGTTTAGTCGGAAGTTCCTGGTACCAGAAAGCAACGGACGATATGTCGTCCTGGAGCGGAAGATACCTGTGCCCGCTGCGCCATCCGAGAGCCTGGATGGTTACCCTGATATTTTTTTTGAACCTCACCGGGTCTGTTATGTGCCAGCGGTATAAACCAAATCTCGTCTGGGAACTGAATATTCCGTCAGGTCTTACGACCTGTGGAAGACCCGCGTAAGCGGTCGTAAATTCTTCGTACTCTTTTGTTTCCTTGTTTTGAAATCCGTATGAACCGCAGAAGTAATCTTCGGTTCCCGTGCCGCATATCGTGGGGAATTCCCTGTCTCCGTCGAGAAAGAATTTTATCTCGCCTTCTCCCCACCAGCCGGAATTGTTGACGCCCCATGCCATGTATGTCCCTGCGTACCTTCCCCTGCCTTCCACTCCGTCGAGGATTGTATAAACTTCCCTGTATGGCAGGGGATTTGTCCTTCTGAAGGATGCATGGAAATATCCCGCGTTGTCGTCCACCTTGCCCAGAGAATAGTTGATTTGATAGTAAACCGTAACGATTTCATCCGAGATGTTTTCAAGGGTAATCCGGCATCTCTTCCTGAAGGGCATTTGCCAGTATGAATTGAAGCCGTTCCAAGGATTAACGCACAGGGCGAGGGAATTAATCCGGCATGGTTTTTCCCATCCGCATCCGAAGAAATCTCCCACGGGACATTCTACGGAAGGCGTCTCCTGACCGTCCCAGTAGATGCGCAGAATGTTGAAACGCCATCTCCCGCCGGCCGCCATCCATATCTGCTCTACGGTTCCGGGACCTTCAATATCTGCAAGTTCAAACACGCTTTTTGGTTCAATCCTGACGCTCGGAGATACCTTCCATCCTTGTCCGAGGTCCCGGGCGCATTGTTCGCCTGTTCCTTCGGTCGCCATGCCTCCCCTGCCTTTTTCACCCCTGAAATTCTCGGCGCTTATGGAGCGCGATTCGGCAGAATCAAGCATGCTCAGGTTTTTCATATCCATTTTATTTCTCCCTGATTTCAGCCTTTTCCCAGTTTTCCCAGGCCATTGCGCTTTTCAAAGAACCAAAGTTTTGAGATGTCCTGTTCAAGTACGGTAAAGATTTGTGATGGGAATTCTCCTGTCCTTTCCAAGCGCTCTCGGGGTTATTTTTATTCCCGGAGGCGCCTGCCTTCTCTTATATTCGCTCCTGTCGACCATCCTTATGACCTTTTTAACGGTTTCTTCGTCAAAACCGGATTCGGCGATATCCATGCATCCCCAGTCTTTCTCGATGTATTTTTTAAGTATCTCGTCGAGAATATCATAGGGCGGCAGGGTGTCCTGGTCCTTCTGCCCGTGCCTCAATTCTGCCGTGGGCGCTTTTGTCAATACGTTTTCCGGCATTACCCTGCCGACGGTATTCCTGTACCTTGCCAGGCGGTAAACGAATGTCTTGTAAACATCCTTTAGTACCCCGAAACCGCCTGCCATGTCACCGTAAAGAGTGGAGTACCCCACGCTCATCTCGGACTTGTTACCCGTTATGAGGACGAGATGGCCGAACTTGTTTGATATCGCCATGAGTATGTTGCCCCTGATCCTTGCCTGGAGATTCTCCTCTGCCGTATCCGGTTTTTTTTCGCCGAAGGCCGGCTTCAGAAGTTCGAGATATTTTGAGAATACTTCGTCTATGGGAATCTCCATGAATGTTATCCCGAGGTTTTCGGCTGTCTCCCCGGCATCCCTGGCAGACTCGGCCGAGGTATACCTGGAGGGCATGAGTATTCCCGTTACGTTCTCCCTGCCCATGGCATCAGCCGCTATGGCAGCGACGAGCGCCGAGTCTATGCCGCCGCTGAGTCCTAACACGGCTTTCCTGAAGCCGTTCTTTGAGGCATAATCCCTGAGTCCGGTCATAAGTCCGGTATAAACCTCTTCCTCTATGGATGGCCTGTGACACTTTTCCTTTTCTATTTCCGGCTTGTCGCCTGCAACCGGGATTCCTGCCGGGATGGCGCCTTTGACCTTGCGGACTTTTCCGCCGGCGGGCAGGTCTGCAAAAAGGAGCCTTTCAGTGAAAGCGCCGGCTCTTGCCGATATCTTTCCGGACCTGTCTGCCAGGAAGCTGCTGCCGTCAAAGAGGAGTTCGTCCTGGCCTCCCACAAGGTTGGTGTAGCATACGGAAATGCCTCTTTCCATGCAGTGTTTCCTGGCCAGATCCTCCCTTTCATCGGTCTTGCCACAGTGGTAGGGTGACGCGCTTATGTTGAACACCAGTTCGGCCCCCATTTCAGCTTCTTGCCGAATTGGTCCGTCCATGCGCCACATGTCTTCGCATATCGTTACCCCGAAGCAGAAGCCGCCCATGTCGAAAACCATGGGTTCTCTCCCCGGCGCAAAATACCTTTTCTCGTCAAAGACTCCGTAGTTTGGAAGGATGATCTTGTGGTAGGTTGAAATTATTTTTCCCCTGTATATAACTGCCGCGCTGTTGTATAAAAGATCGTCTTTCCTGTCAACGAAGCCTGCAACCACCATGGTGTCTGCCGTATTCTCAATGATGTACCCGAGCCCGTCGAGGTTATCCTGGATGCAAGAAGGCCTCAGCAGGAGGTCTTCGGGCGGGTAACCGGTCACGGAGAGTTCCGGGAAAAGAAGGATGTCCGCCTTCTTTTCCCCCGCCTGCCGGATGTAAGATACCATTTTCAGGCAGTTGCCCTTTATGTCACCGACAGTGGTGTTGATCTGTCCCATCGCGATTCTTATTATATTCATGTCACGATGCAAGTTGTTCCGCCATGTAGGAACTCCTGCAGAATGTTCCCGAAAAGACATTTCTGAATCCCATAGCCATCCCGGTTTCCCTGTACCTGTCAAATATTTCCGGGCGCATGTATTCTTTTACATCGAGGGCATTGCTGGAAGGCATGAGGTACTGCCCGATAACCAGGTAGTCGCACCCGGTCTCCCTGATCTGGGACATCAAGTCAATAACCTCGGCTTCCTTCTCTCCTATGCCGAGCATAAAACCGGATTTTGAGGGGAAACCTTCGTCGTGTATCAGCCTCAGCACAGACATCGAGACCCTGTATGAAGAGGATGGCCTTACAGACGGGTAGAGCCTTTCGACCGTCTCGATGTTATGGGCCACCATGTCCGGCCCGGATGAGAGCGCGATCCTGAGCAGATCCTTTCTTCCGCCGAAATCGGGTACCAGTATTTCAACCTTTACGGAAGGATCTGCCTTCCTGATTTCTTCGGTTACCGCCGCGAAATGGGAAGCTCCCCTGTCGGGCAGGTCGTCCCTCGTCGGAGAGGTTATAACGGCGTATTTCATGCCCATTCTTTTAACGGCCATGGCGATGCGTGCCGGCTCTTCATGGTCCACGGGCATGCCTTTTTTCAGCGGCAGGCGTTCCACCCCGCAGAACCTGCAGTTTCTTGTGCACAGGCTTCCCAATATCATGAACGTGGCATATTTTTTACAGAAACATTCGTATATGTTCGGGCAAACGGCGCCCTCGCAGACCGTGTTGAGGGAGAGATCCCTGATCAGGGAACGAGTCATCCGGTAATTATCGTTGACCGAGACTCTCTTCTTCACCCAGGCGGGTATCTGTTTTCTTTCCATTCATTTATCCCCAGAGCCTCTTTACGAAGGAGCCTGTTTCCTCAATCGTGCTGCCGGGGATTCCTCCGTCTATGAAGAGCCGTTCCGGAGGGAGTTCTTTAGACAGCGTTTCAACTTCGGGCGGGGTGCTGGCATAAACATAGACGCTCTTGCCGGCATCGGTTATTCTCTTTATAACGGGTAACCAGGTTTCCGAGGCGCATGGAGGATTTCCCGCCCCCGGGACCACCTGAAACGCCTTTATGTAACGAAGCCCCAGGAGAATGTCGAGATGCCTCACTTCCTCGTACCCGTCAAGATGCCAGATGATGTACCCGAGATAATCTTTCAGTTGTTCAAGTTCAAAAACGACAAATTTTTCAAACAGGGAGGGAGATATCATCGTTGAAAAATCACACTGGCAGGCGTACGTCCTGCCCGGAGCCCACATGAGCCAGGAACAGTCGCCTTCAAGGCTTCCCCGGTACATGCTGTGAAAATAATCGTGAGCCTCTTTCCATGCATCGGTGAATTCTTTAACCTTTTCAAGAACCAGCCCCGGTTTTTCGACGACATCGAAAAGCATCTGGCCCGTTCCTCTCAGCATGGACATGCATGTCAGGGCGTCTCCAAGGTCAGGCAGGGAGACAGGATACCTGCCTGCGGATAATTCGAGCTGTTTGTCCATCAGCCTGCGGCTGACATCAACCCACCTGTTCTTCCTGTCAAACCTTATCCTGAAGCCTTCCCACTTGTCGACAACCGGGTCGATCCATACAGTATTATCCCTGAAAACGACCCTGCCTCCAAGGTATGAAGACATTGTCATCGGGGTACCCCTCTGTCCCCAGGTGTGATGGTACACCGGATAAGATTCACCGAGGTATAAAGAGTTGAAACGGCTGGCGTTCCTGACATAAGAGTCAAGGTCAGAATCTCTTATTTCTCTTTCCCAGTCGATCCTGACAGGCTTATCCTCTGCAGGGGAAGGGTTCGGCAGAACCTTCATGAAAAGCGGCCTGCCCTTGTTCTTCCCTTCCCACCAGTCAGAAATCTTTTCCAGTTTATCCCTTGAGATGTCCATTTTATTCTCCCGTTAATGATAAATATTAACATAAAACGGCATATTTTCAATGGAAACCCGTTTTTTTTTGAGTTTTATCCCTGTGTTTCCAAAGCTTCCTGCTTCTCCTGCGTGGATACTTCGCTTTCCCCGGGCTTATTGCAAACCATCCTGTGCTGAAGATTTGGCGTGTATACCTTCCCGGCACGGCCTGTCGTAAAATTCTTGTGCGGTTTCCTTAAAGAGCCGCCTTGTGCTAAAATTGTTGGATGGTAAAAAACGATAAATGGATCATAGAAAAAGGCATGTCCGGCATGATAACCCCCTTCTTTCCGGAAAAGATAAAGAAGGGGATATCCTACGGGGTTTCTTCTTACGGTTACGATTTCAGGTTGTCCGAAGAGTTCATGGTATTCAGGGGCACGGGGATTATTTCTCCAAGGAAGATATCCGAGAAAGATTTTGAATGCTGCAGCGGCAGGTCCTGCATAATCCCGCCCAACAGCTTTATCCTCGGTAAGAGCGAAGAAAGTTTCAGGATTCCCCGGGATGTCCTGGGGATATGTTTCGGCAAATCCACTTATGCAAGGTGCGGAATAGTTATAAACGTGACTCCCCTTGAACCGGAGTGGGAAGGCCGCATAACCGTGCAGGTAGCCAACCTTTCCCCCGCAAAGGCGGAGGTGTACGCAGGGGAGGGAATAGGGCAGATAGTCTTTCTTTCATCTGAGGAGTCCTGTGGGAAGTCTTACAGGGACCTCTCGGGAAAGTACCAGTCATCAAGCGGTATCGTTCTGCCGAGGTGACCGGAGGAGATATCAAATGTTTATCCGTAAAGGATTGCCTGGATTACTCTTTCTTTCTCTACTGATAACGGGCGGATTCGCCGCTGCCGGATCTCAGGGGATGCGTGCCGGGAACATTCATCTCGTTCTTAATCCCTACGGGGATATCGACTGGCAGGTTTTCCAGCAGCACAAAGCAAATTTTCACACTCACACAACGGAAAGCGAGGGAGAGATGAGTCCTGCCGGCGTTATAGATAAATACCTGGATCACGGCTGCACGGTTCTTGCCCTGACCGACCATAACATCTGCACATATCCCTGGGAAAAGTTCGACAGGATTCCTTCTTCCCTGGGTATGGTTGCCGTTGCCGGCACAGAGCATTCGTGCCCTCATCATGTAGTCAGCTTGTTCTGTAAATACGAACCCGAACAACACCATGACCTTGACCCTGTACTGGAAGGTATCAGGGAGAAAAAAGGGCTTGCGATTCTGTGCCATCCCGGAGAATACTGGATGCCCGATTTTCTTTCCCACCATGTGCCTGAGAAAGTCGCTAAAGAATATACGGGTATATTCAGAAAGCATTCTCCCTACCTGCTGGGCATGGAAATTTTCAATTCAGGGTACCGCTGGCGTTTTGATCCTATTCTCTGGGACGAGTTGCTGACAGAACTGATGCCTGACAGGCCGGTGTGGGGTTTCGCCGCCGACGATATGCATTATTCATGGCAGACAGGCAGGGACTGGAATATTCTTGTCATGCCCGCCCTGACGGAAAAGGATGCCAGGGAATCCATGGAGAAAGGCAGGTTTTATTTCAGCACTCTCGGTACCCATGGACATAAGGAAAAGGATGTTGAAGGGACGCCTGTTATAAAGTCAATCGTACATGACCCGAAGGCAGGCACCATAACCATATATGCCACCGACAGGGGAAAACCTGTTGCCGTGGAAAATTGCAGGTGGATATCGGGCGGAAAAGTGGTTCATACGGGACTGTCTGTAAACTACAGGGCGATTAACCTGCCTGCCGCATACATCAGGGCCGAGCTCGCGGGTTCCGGGGGAACGACGTTTACAAATCCTTTCGGGTTTGATTCAATGCCCCGCCGCGTTACCAGGTAACTTCCCTTATGCCTTATTCTTCTATTTCAGGACGCTTATGACGTTCTGGACGTTCTTGATCCTTTCCGATACTACGGGGTGGCTCCTTAGGAAGGTTATCTGGGTTGAAGAATTGGTGCTTTCCATATCCTGGAGCTTCCTGAAGAAGGAAACCATACCTTCGGGGTTGTATCCGGAACGATGGGCATATATAACCCCGTACGTGTCTGCCCTTAACTCGGCTTCCCTGCTGTACTTGAGCATGGTCACGCTGAATGTGGCATCCACTGCCTGCTGTATCGCCTTGCTCCTGTTGCTCAGGAGTATCTGGGCAGGTATTGAGTACAGCACTTGCTTCTGCATGTTGTTTACCCCGTCCCTTGCTATGATATGGGCTATCTCATGGCCTATGACATTTGCGATTTCATCGTCTGACGAGGCTTTTTCAAGAAGACCCGTATGGAGGTAAACGAATCCTCCAGGGAGAGCGAAAGCGTTAATTTCCTTGTTTTCTATAACCCTGAAAGTGTAGGTAATATTTGTCCTGTCGGAATTGGAGGCAACCCTTTCTCCGATCCTTTGAATCCTTGAAGGTGTTGCAACAACCTTGTATTCTGACTGTACCTTCCTGTCCGCGGCCACGCCCATGTCAACCTCGTCCTGCTCGGTGTAAAGAGTCTTTTCGCTCTTCTTTGTGACGGGGTTGTAATAGGTTGCGCATCCTGCCAGGAAAACTGCCATGACCAGCAAGAGAATCTTTTTCATTTCATGCCTCCTATTTGCCTATGCAGAATTTTGAAAAAATGGTTTCAAGCACATCTTCGTCCAGGTTTCTTCCGGTAAGTTCGTCTATTTCCCTGAGACACTCCTTCAACTGTTCGGCGCAGATTTCCATGTATTCCTGTCCCAGGCTTTCTTCCCTTACGATCCTGAGAGTTTCAAGCGTCTTCCTTACCTTGTCTTCCTGCCTCACGTTGAGGAATATCTCGTCGTTCTCCATTTTACCATATCCCAGTGTTATAAGGGAATACATTCTTTCCTCCAGCGCCTCAATGCCCTTTCCCGTCCTGGCGGAAAGGGTGACAATTTTTTCTTTCCCGAAAGAGTCAACGAGGTTCTGCATCTCGATTTTAACCGGAAGGTCCGCCTTGTTTACAACGAGCAGGAAGAGTTTTTCCTTTACCTTCTCCAGGAGTCTCCTGTCATGGCTGTTCAGCTTTTTAGAACCGTCAAGGACCAGGAGGTTGATCTCTGCCTTTTCCATCCATTGGAGAGACTTTTTTATTCCCATTTCTTCAAGGCGGCCCCTGGTTTTCCTTATGCCAGCCGTGTCAATTATGTTTACCGGTATGCCGCGGATATTTAATGTTTCCTGCAACGAGTCCCTTGTCGTGCCGGCCACCTCTGTGACTATAGCCCTGTCCTCACCCAGGAGCGCGTTTAGAAGGCTCGATTTACCAGCGTTTGTCCTGCCGATTATGGCTGAATTTATCCCACTGTAAAGCACCCTGCCCCTTGAAGCCCTCTTCATGAAACTTTCAAGCTCAGAGACTGTATTTTCGATGTCCTTTTTTATGCCGGCAAAGTTTACCGTGCCAGCGTCTTCGGGGAAGTCTATGCCTGCCTCTATAAATGAAAGGATTTTTACGAGCCTGCGCCTGGTTTTTTCCAGGATGTGCTTATGCCCGCCCCTGAGCTTCTTCTGGGACATGTAGAGGGATCTTTCTGTCCGGCTGTTGATTATCTCAAGGACGCTTTCAGCCTGGAGAAGGTCAATGCGTCCGTTGATGAAAGCCCTTCTCGTGAATTCGCCCGGCAGGGCTATCCTTGCCCCATGGCTGACGCAGAGGCCCACTATTTCTCTCATGGGAACGATTCCCCCGTGGCAGCCTATCTCAGCCATGTCTTCCCTTGTGTAGCTTCTCGGGGCAAGCATGAATGTCAAAAGAACTTCGTCAACAATCCGGTTTTGGTCATCGATTATGCGGCCGTAGGTCACCGTGTGGGTAGATATGCCTTCAACCTTTTTGCCTGAAGCCGGCCTGAATACCATGGAAACTATCCTGCGGGTAAGCCCGCCGCTTATCCTGATTATGCCTATTCCGCCCGTTCCCTGAGGCGTTGAAATGGCGCATATGGTATCTTTTAACATCTCCTTTTCCCCCGGGCCTTGCCCGTTTTCCTCCATTTATTGTAACATATAGAAGCGAAGGTGTTCGGAATGAATCAAATACTGCAAGCGTGGTAAAATGGGAAAAATCAGGTTGGAATCATACATGGTGAAGGTTTTCTGCGGAATTATCTACAGGGATGAAGATTCCTTTGCCGGTGCAAGGCAGTCCCTGGAGAAATATTTCGGTCCGGCTGATATCGAGGCAGGCCCTGTCTCTTTCTGTTTCACGAAATACTATGAAAGGGAGATGGGAAAAGACCTCAAGAGAAGGTTTATCTCCTTCGCCGGGCTCCTGTCCGCAGAAAGATGTTTCGAGTGGAAGATTTTTACCAACGGCATAGAGGAAAGTTTCATGGACAGGGGCTTACCGGGCAGGAAGGTCAACATAGATCCCGGCTACATGAATACCTCGAGGGTGATTCTGCTTTCCACGAAAGACTATTCCCACAGGATCTGCCTTCAGGGAGGCATATTTGCCGAATTGACAATGTATTACATGGGGAAGGGCTTCAAGTTTCTTCCCTGGACATACCCTGATTACAGGACTTCCGCGTATCTCGATTTTTTCATGAGAATGAGGCAGAAGCTGTTGACGGAAAAGTAGGAAAGAATGAAAATTATCCTGAGGATCCTTGCCGATGCGGCAGTGATCTTTCTTTCCCTCGCGCTTATCACCGGGTGGCGCGCACTTTCTCCTCCAAGGATGCCCCGGCATACAGGCCCCGAAGACCTTGGCATGCCCCACCGGGAGATATAGTTCATGACCAGTGACGGTGTCAGGCTTAGAGGCTGGCTTATCCCTTCAAAAGAAAGCAGGGGAGTCATTATATGCCTGCATGGTTATCCCGCGAACAAGTCTGATATACTCCATGCAGTCTCCTTTCTTCACCCCGGATTTGACCTCCTTCTTTTTGATTTCAGGGCCCACGGCGAAAGCGGGGGCCGTATCACCCATTTCGGGCTAAGGGAGCATCTTGATGTAAAGGCGGCATTGGATTTCGCGGCCAGAGATACCCGGACAAGAGGAAAAAAAGCGGGTATCTGGGGATATTCCATGGGCGGAGCGGCAGGCATCAGGGCTTCTTCTCTTTACGGGGATATAAAGGCCATTGTCACCGATTCCAGTTTTGCGGATTTTAACGAGATGATAACCGCTTATTACGGCAACGCCGGTCCCTTTAAAAAGCTCTTTTCGGCCTGGGCAAGGATGATGGGGCGGGCGGTTCTGAAATCCGATTTCACGGCAAACAGCCCGGAGAAAACTGTGGGCGGGATAAAGGCTCCGATACTGATAATACATTCTATCTCTGACGATTTCGTCCCTTTTTCACATGCTGAAAGGCTTTTTGCACGTGCCCCTGAACCGAAAAGGCTCTACCGTGCCGGTGGTCTGCATGACGTTACGGACCGGGAGTTCGGCAGTGGCTACAGGGAAACCGTCGTCTCCTTCTTTTCACAACATCTTCGGGACCGGGATAAGCACCGGTTACCATCCCACAACTGAACCCGGCTTGTGCAATATAAGGTCGAGGGCGCTTTCTACTACGATCCATGTGACAGTGCTAAGGATTATCCCGAGAAAGAACGGAACGCTCTTCCTGTAGACATTGTGTCCTCCGAACTTGAGGATAACTCCCTTTATTATCCATGCAAGGAATATGGCGAACCACCAGTATGTCAGGGGGGCGGATTCAGCCACGGGAAAACCTATATAATGTATGGGCCACCAAAGGAACTTGGAGTGAAGAAACATTAGCGCACCCATGACAAATGCGCCTATGGCGGTGAATATGTACCGGGTTAAAATTATATCCTTGCTTATTGGGGTCTCCATCTTGGGTATCACGAAGTTGGCAACGAATCTTGACATCCCTCCTCCGAAAAACCAGGTTCCGCCTCCTCCCGTTATGCTCAATGCCCCGACCTTGTAACCTCCGTATATATGGATCCATGCAGAAGCCAGGTATGATACTATTATCGCTGTAATTATGCCTGCGACGAGTATTTTCCGGGGAATATGCGCGTCTTCCTGGATCTTGAGAGTATGCCCTGTTGTTGCCATTATGGATGTCCTTATATCTGCCGCCCAGCTGTACTGGAGTCCCATTACCAGGTACCCCTGGGGCGTTATTGCTCCCGGAGGCAGGAGGTAGGAAGTATATACCGGGGGTATGCACTGGGCACGGGCCGCGGGAAGTCCGGCCTGGCAGACTATTCTCGTGAGACCCAGGAATACGACAACGGTGAACATAATGAACATGAAGGATGCGAACCACGGCATTCCGAAATACCTCATGAATGACATCATTGCGATAAAACCGAGTATAAAACCCAGAACGGCAGTCCGGTACGAAAAAAGCTCGCTTGAATCATCAACGTGCTGCCTGTGCCCGAAGGCTTTTGCCACGCAATCTGAAAGGTGTTTGCGTGCACGCCAGAAGAGGGCGGCAACAAGCATGAGCATTCCACCTGCTCCTTCAAACGTGGTTATCGTGGACCGCCCTCCGAAAGCCTCGTTTATACCGGGAAGCTTGAACCCGCTCATGCTGAGGAGGCCGCTCTGGAGGGTGAACAGGACATGGAAGAGCCAAAGCGACAGAGATACGCTCCTGGGGACAAGGTAGGCAAAACCGAGTATGGGGAAGAAAGGGTTGAGGGAAAAACTGGTGCTTTTCCGGAAGAGCGAAATGAATCCCCGGGGTTTTATCATGGCCGTACCGGTAGTGGACAGCGTTATCCAGTTAAAAAGATAATATGCGAAACAGAGGGCGAACGCAAACCAGAATAGCCTGTTTTTGAAGAGGAGAGGGACCCTGCTTCCTTCTTTTTTTCTGACCATCTCCATGGGAAGTATGGTAAGGGGATATATGAGTTTCTCCTTTTCGATCCACTGTTTCCGGAAAAGAACCATGAGGCATATGCTGAGGAATGAGAAAACAAGCACGAAAAGAAGTATGAAGAGCATGGGTTTCAGCCATATCCCGTAAGGTATTGCCTCTCCCGGAGGGAGCCCCTCGTAGAAGTACTTGATTGCAGTATCGTCTTTTATCATGAGGAGAGGGCTCGTTTTGTCTATTATGAGTTCCTGCCACTTGTTGCCTTCAACGGAAAAATACTTCATTCCTGAGATGATGGGTATCAGGGATGACATGAATCCCATGCTGGGGAGAACCGAGGCGGTCGAGGCCATGATGAAGATAAGAAGAAGTTCGGACGTTTTCAGTTCCAGGACGCGGTGTATCGATGACAGGATAAGGAGAACGAAGAGGCCGAAGATGGCAGCCGGCGCCCAGTATTCCCAGCATAACCGGCCGGATAACGACTTTATGCTCAGGTATTGATCAACCAATGCCACAAGAATAGATAAAAATATCCCGATAATGAATGCCCTTTTTCGCATCAGATGGCTCCTTTATATATTTTTTTTCAGCCTCCACAGTCCTTAAATATATATTTTTTAGCTTTTCCTGTCAACATTTTTTAACTTTGAGAGGCTTTTGAAACTCATGGGATCAATGAAATCCTGTCATGTCGGACGGTCCAGTCAATATCTCTTTGCGTATTTAACCGCTCATGGTATCCTATATGTCATATTCTTTTCGGCATCTTCCTGCGTCAAACCAGGCGGGATTTTGCAACAGAAGGAATCTTCCTGAATTTACTTAACTTTTTGAATGAATAAAACGGAGGTCGGAATGTCAAAGACAAGGGTCGTTGTTTACGGGCTGGGGCCCATAGGGGCCAAGATGGTAAACTTTCTCCATGAGAGAGGCACGTTCGAGATTGCGGGAGGCGTGGATATAGCCTCCGACAAGGTTGGCAAGGATCTCGGGGAGATAGGCGGGCTTGGTAAAAAGACAGGCGTTGTCGTGGA
The DNA here is from genome assembly GCA_029548585.1 of bacterium. Taxonomy (GTDB): domain Bacteria; phylum Ratteibacteria; class UBA8468; order B48-G9; family JAFGKM01; genus JALNXB01. Next base: position 17,345 of record JAKPNC010000083.1, read on the forward strand.
GAGTAACGGAAGGGCGCTCCTTGAAAGGATAAAACCGGATGCCGTAGTGCTTACCACTACCTCCATTCTTGAAAGGATAAAACCCCAGGTTGAAGAGATTCTTGAAAGCGGAGCGGCCGTAGTTTCAACATGCGAGGAACTGACGTTTCCCTGGAAGACAAACCCAGGAATTGCCCGGGATATAGATGCCCTTGCGAAAAGGAAGAACGTCGCCGTGCTCGCCACCGGAGTAAATCCCGGATTCCTTATGGACCTGCTTCCCCTGGTGGCGACGGGAGTATGCAAAAAGGTGGAAGATATCACAGTTTACAGGATACAGGATGCAACAAGCCGCAGGATTCCCTTCCAGAAGAAAGTCGGAGTAGGCATAGACGTGAAGGAATTCAACGACAGGGTCGAGAAGAAGACCCTGAGACACGTGGGGCTGACGGAATCCATGCACATGATAGCCTCGAGGATGGGTTGGGATCTTGAAAGGACTCAGGATATTATCGAGCCCGTCATTGCGGATGAAAACTTTTCCCTGCAGGGGAGGACCATAGAAAAGGGATATGTCCTGGGTGTCCAGCAGACGGGGAAAGGATTTGCGGCAGGCCGGCAGGTTCTGACCCTTGTTTTCAAAGCGGCTGCCGGAATAAACGAGTCATACGACAGAATAGTGGTTAACGGGCTTCCACCCATAGATATGACCATAAAGAACGGAGTCAACGGGGATATAGCGACCTGCGCCATGGTGATGAACGCAATACCCGCGGTTCTCCGCGCTAAACCGGGTCTCAGGACGATGGCTGATATAGAGCCTGTTGCATGCTTTTCATGACCTCACAGGATTTAAAGGATAACGGCTTGTTTTAGAACGTTGAATAATTCAAGGTGTAAAATCATGGGAAATTATTCGGTTAATTGCGCAGACGGCCTTTTTTGCTTCGGGAAGATACCTTTTGAAATAAAAACCGTGGTGATTGCAGAAAAGATGAGGATTTCTCCCGGCAGTCAGGATTACGGGATTCTTGCCGGCATGGTTGAAAGTGCTTTGAAAACAGGAGTTCCCAGGGCGATTTACAGGGCGGCGCAGGTGTCCGGCAGAACGCCGGAAACCATCCTGATAGACGGCATATCTTTCAGGAGCAGGCTCCTGAGTGCAAATATCGGGGAAACCTGTACGGTTTTTCCCTACGTTGCAACCTGCGGGCGCGAGCTGGACGAATGGTCCCGCCAATATACCGATCCGTTCTTTTCCTATGTGGCTGAAGCC
>JAKPNC010000086.1 GCA_029548585.1 bacterium
GTTTTTGCCGGAACCTGCCCGATGAGACCTTCCTGCCTGACAATCTTCATCTCCTGGACAAACCTCACCATGTCGGCAAGATTTCCTCCCCAGGTAGAATCAAGGATTCCTCTGTCGGACATGCTGTTGTACATATACACGAGGCCGTTGGCAAATTTCTTTGCCGTGGCCACAGCCTGGGGCGGATACGGAAGATCAAACTGGTCTATGGCGAACATCGTCCCTGTCTGCCCCCCGGCTGTCTGTACCTCGTCGAATCCAAGCGGTACCCCGAACTCGTGGGCAAGAATGCTGAGCCTCCTGAAGAATTCCGGAAGCGCCACCCTCTGGCCTCCGGCGCCCTGCAGGGGTTCGCATATAATCGCCACAACCTCTTCCCCATACGTGCGCAGGCAGTCTTCAAGAATGGACAGGCTGTTCTCCATGCGGCGCTCGTTCCACCCGAGAGGCTGAGACGTATCCATGGAAGGAAAAGGCACGCGGAGGTTTCCCGGGATAAACCCGTGAAAATCCTTTGTCATGACCGGATCGTATGCCAGGCGTGTAATATTGAGGGCAAATATCGTTCTCCCGTGAAAAGCCCTGTCGAAATAGATCAGCCTCCTGACCGCCGGCCTTGAACCTTTCAGGGACATCTTCGCGTCGTATATGTTTATCAGGTACTTTATCATGTTTTCGACGGCTTCCGCGCCTGAATTGACAGCGTACACCTCAAGTTTACCGTTTTTCATGCATGAAGGAGCAAGGCTGTAAACAAGCCTGTAGTACTCGAGGCATTCCCGTGTGAGAAAATCCGGGTTTGCTATCTTGTTATTTGCCGCGGTAAGAAGCCTACGAACATATCCAGGCTCCAATAACCCTGGATGGTTATGTCCGAGAAGCTTGGCTCCGTAATACCCTGCCCAGTCAAATATATAACGGCCGCCAACTGTTGCCAGGTACATGCCCCTGCATTTTTCGAGGTCAAGAACGAAGGGATACGGGTCGGCTATCACATACCTCGAAAGCTCTTCAATCATCTTCCTGCTTTCATCATCAGAATAAAAAGGAGTCTCCATATGGCCTTCCGGTTTTGAGGATTAAAAATTTCCTTTAAAAGGGGGAAAATAAACCAAACTGCCTGTCATGTAATATTAGAATACGCGGGGATTTCTGTCAACCGGCCAGAAGAATGGGCCATCCAGAAAAGAGACGTTTTTAATTTTTAAGGGGAAGGCGTCTTGACATGATACAGGACGGCATGTGAAAATAATCGTGGAACCGGCCACGTTCCGGATATTGGAAAGGGAGGCATAGTCAAATGAAAATGCAGATGGTACCGCCGGGGATTACCGCCATCCTTTTACTGGCCTGGCTGATTTTATTTCCGGGGTGCGTTCAAAATTCACTTCTGGAAAAAGATAACTCTGGCGGCAGACTGGTAAAACTGAACGCCCGTGAATCCCGTGAATTGATAGAAAAGAATAATGACGTTGTAATACTCGATGTCCGCACCCCGGAGGAATTCGGGATGGAGAGGATAGAAGGATCCGTGAACATTGACTTCTGTTCTCATGAATTCGCAGGCATGCTCGGCCGCCTTGACAGGGATAAGACATACCTGGTATGCTGCGCCGCAGGCAAAAGAGCCTCGGAAGCAGGTAAACTGATGAAGCGGATGGAATTCAGGAATATTCTTATCCTGGACGGCGGGCTGGCAGCATGGAAGAAAGAAGGCTTTCCCCTATCAAGGTGACTGGAGAGAAAATCTTCCTCCCATCGCAACCGGATGGCAGAAATAAGGATGCGGGAAAAAGCATTAACATTATAAATTGCGGCGAAACAGAAAACTCGCTCCGGCGGGACAAATCAATTGATCATCAGACAACAGAAGACATAGATTTGAGGCTCAATTGCGATCTGTTTTTGTTGCCCTATTCCTCTTGTCTGCACAAAATCTTTTGAAGGTGGAATGGGGAAATCCCGGAATTGGAATATTTTGGTTTTATCATTCCATCAAAGCTTTTGGCTGATTCATAAACGATAGAATATATTATTTTAATTATTGTTGCAGAAAATCAAAAAGGAAAACAAGAAGAAAAATTCTCATGCGCTAAAACATCATGTTAAAAAACGCGGGGAATTCGTGCAGAAAAGGAATATTGTTTTTAAAAAGCCAAAACATTCTTCATCGGCTGCAGGCAAAATGCATGCCCACACTGAATATTTGTGCAAGCAGGCACTCTGATAGCCGATACAGGGTTTACGGAGGAATATTTATCAGGGAGGATAGATGCCATGCCAAAAAAATTGTTATTTATTTTTTTAAAACTTATTCTGTTTGGGCTTTTCGTTCAGGAGGGGCAGGCCGATTACCAAAATGTATGGGAAGCAGGGGAAAGCCAGCGGCGTGCCGGTAAGTATGCAGAGGCCAGGGAAAACTACAAAAAAGCCCTTGAGATGTCAACATCCGGGACTGAGAAGGCAAACGCGCAGATTGGCCTTGCTCTGACTTATGATGAGCAGGCTGACAACAAGCAGGCGCGCATTGAGTTCGGAAAAGTGTTTGATATTCAAGAAGCCACACCAGACCAGGCGGCTCAGGCTCACTGGTATATAGGAAAAGGATATACCGCCGAAAGAAAATACCCAACAGCAAGAGTAGAGTTGGAGAAGGCGCTGGCTGTGAATGGAGTTTCAACCGTGTGGAAAGTGCAGTCCTGGATGTCTATCGGCAATATCTATACCAGAGAACGAAGGTATGAAGATGCCAGGGCGGCCTACGCCGCGGTTACGGGGATTTCTGGCGTATCTGAGAAAGAAAAGGCAGATGCCATGATGGCAGCCGCCTATGTGTTCATTGCCGAGAAAAATTACGAAGGCGCCCGCAACAAAATGAAAGACCTCCTGAAAGAAAAAAAACTGCCGCCTACGGAAAGGGTGGCAGCACAGATGCTCCTGGCAAGAACCTGGTTTTTGGATAGAAACTTCCCGTCCGCGCGGGAGGAGTTTGCTAAAGCCCTGTCTCTGAAAGGCATATCTGACACAAACAAGGCTGAGGCCCGATTGAATATCGGGCTATGCTTCTATCGTGCGGGGGACTACGAGAAAGCGGGAACCGAACTTAAAAGGGTACTATCAATGAAGGGCGCAACGGAGAGGCAGATCCACGAAGCCAGGCTGTGGTTACGCATGAGAAGGCTTATTCCAGACAAGGAAGTCGTGATTACGGCCTTCTTTATCGGCGCCAGCCACACGTACGTTTGGAACATACCACAGATGGTTGAAGCTATATCCGCATCCGCTCCCGCCGGAACACCTCGTATAATAGCGGGTGGCTTTCTCCGAGGAGGCACAATGATTGACAAGTTCTGGGAAGAAGGGCCGGGCCCCGATACTGCAAGGGGAAGACTCGCCGCAGAACAATGGGATGTACTCGTTATGGAGACATTCTTTACGTTGCCTTACGAGAAACTTGTGAAGTACGGAACGTTATTTGCCGAACTCGTCTGTGCCGGGAAAGGGGTCACTGTTATTTACGAAAGCCCGGTGAATTCCAACCAGCCTTATCCTGCAAAGTTCAAAAGCTTCCACGCTGACAACCTAACACTTGGAAAGCAGTTAAAAGCTAAAATAGCACCATCTGTTATCGCATGGATGTATTACCTCGGCCCGGAACCGACAACTGAACAACGGCTGTCTCTGTACGGAGCGGATAAGGTGCATACATCCAAAAAAGGCGCTTACATGGCAGCCTGCTGCATCTACTCTGCAATCACCGGGTTGAGCCCGATAGGACTAAGCCCAGTAATTCCTTCGTTCGGGTCCGACCAGTTCTCAAAAGAAGATGCTCAGCGGTTACAGGAAGCATCATGGAAGGCTTTCCTGGACGCTAATCCTGCAGAATAAGGGTCAAAAGCGGCGATTCGAAAACGAAAAGCATCAGGCATCCCCATATCCTGTATTGTAAAAAGAAAACCATAATCCACGACGCCTCCATGCTAATTCTTTAACAATATGATGACAAAAAACTATTTAGCCATTTTAACCATAATTTCATTGAGAAATACCCATAATTCAAAATTTGTTTTTTCCCATTTTGAATGTTAACCTTAATGGATGAAAGAAATCAGGCTTAAACTGCTTCTGGCAGCCGGAACCGCCTCTGCGGCTATAGGTATCATAGGCATATTTCTGCCCATTCTTCCCACAACCCCCTTCCTCCTTCTCTCAGCCTTTTGTTACAGCCGCAGTTCGAAAAACTTCTACAGGTGGCTGATGGAAAACAGGATTTGCGGGCAATACATAACAAACTACGTGAAGGGAAAAGGAGTCCCGCTCAAACAGAAACTTTATACAGCCTTTCTGCTCTGGGCATCCATCATGTATGGAGTTATTTTTGTTGCAGAATGCTCATGGATCAGGTTACTTCTCATCTTCATTGCGGTTGCCGTCACGACCCATCTGGTCATGATAAGAACCTACAGGCCATAAATAATAGAACTGCATTACCGATATGCATCCCATCACATCATCCTGTTCTCATTACAAACAAGTAATTATATTTGACAGGAAAAGGAACCTCCAATATAATAGATGCAACGTTAAATTTTTATAAAATTCTTACGATAGGAGGCGACACAACATGGAAAAAAAAGATAAGAAGATGACTACTGTTGCAGGCGCTCCCGTTTCAAACAACCAGGATTCCCTGACGGCGGGTCCCCGGGGTCCCATGCTCCTCCAGGATGTCTGGTACCTGGAAAAAATGGCCCATTTTGACAGGGAAGTAATCCCTGAAAGGCGAATGCATGCCAAGGGTTCCGGGGCATTCGGTACCTTCACGGTCACCCATGACATAACGGAATATACAAGGGCAAAGATCTTTTCACAAATTGGCAAGAAGACAGAGATGTTCGTACGTTTTTCCACAGTTGCAGGGGAACGGGGTGCGGCAGACGCTGAAAGGGACATAAGGGGTTTTGCAATGAAGTTTTACACGGAGGAAGGCAACTGGGACCTCGTGGGCAATAACACGCCGGTCTTCTTCTTCCGGGACCCCCTCAAGTTCCCCGACCTGAACCATGCCGTTAAGAGAGATCCCCGAACCAATATGAGAAGCGCAAAGAATAACTGGGATTTCTGGACACTCCTGCCGGAGGCCCTCCACCAGATCACCATAACCATGAGCGACAGAGGAATCCCTTACTCGTACAGGCACATGCATGGTTTCGGAAGCCATACCTTCAGCATGATAAACGACAAGAACCGCAGGGTATGGGTAAAGTTCCACCTCGTCTGCCAGCAGGGCATAAAGAACCTGACTGACGCCGAGGCTGAAGCCGTCATAGCAAAAGACAGGGAAAGCCACCAGAGGGACCTTCTTGAAAATATCGACAGCGGCAAGTTCCCCCGATGGAAAATGTTTATACAGGTAATGACTGAAGAAGAGGCAAGAAAAATGCCCTATAATCCGTTTGACCTTACAAAGGTATGGTACAAGAAAGAATTCCCTCTCATAGAGGTAGGTTATTTTGAGCTTAACAGGAACCCTGAGAATTATTTCGCAGATGTTGAACAAGCTGCTTTTAACCCGGCAAACGTTGTGCCGGGCATAGGGTTTTCACCCGACAGGATGCTCCAGGGCAGGCTTTTTTCCTACGGAGACGCACAGAGATACAGGCTGGGAGTCAATCATCATCTTATACCCGTAAACGCGCCCAAATTCCCCGTGAACAGTTACCACAGGGACGGAATGATGCGGGTGGATGGAAATGCCGGAAACAAGCTCCACTATGAACCCAACAGCTACGGAGAATGGAAAGAACAGCCTGAGTTCAAGGAGCCGGCGCTTAGAATTGACGGGGAAGCTGACAGGTGGAACTACAGAGAGGATGACGACGATTACTACACCCAGCCCGGAAAGCTTTTCAGGCTGATGTCACCAGACCAGCAGAAGGCATTGTTTGAAAACACTGCGCGCAACATGGGAGATATACCGGAAGAGATAAAACTCAGACACGTATCCAACTGCATGAAGGCAGATCCCGCTTATGGCAAAGGGGTTGCAAAGGCGCTGGGCCTTTCCGAAAAATAAACCGGATCATTAATAATCGCCGAATTCGCAGCATCAACAGAATGTTGCCCTGGAAAACAGGAAGGCCTGTGCTGGCTCTGCCGGTGTTGGTTTTTCTTCCAAATATCAGCAGGAATCCTTCTCCTGTTTACCGGGCCTCCATAATATGAAAAATATATTTATATATGTTTTTATTCTCCTCACGATAGCTGCTTCGATCTGTTCAGGGGAAAGAATAACTATACTGACGCCCTACTACGGTATAGAGGAGAACACTTACTTCTACGGAAAATACGGGGTCAGGCTTGAAGATTCGGCTGCCATGAAGGGCATATACCTCCAGTCTATAGATACTGAGAAATACCAGTATAACCTTTTCCTTTTTCACACGGGGAATATAAATTACAGCAACCTTGACGGCCTCAATTTCGTATACGATCACTACTTCGTCTCAAGCCCAGGGAAGAAAAATGTCCTGGGCGCAGGAGTAAACTTGCTCAGACTTGACCTCGACGGCAGGAACGTCCCGGTTGAAATGGGAACCCTGGATGCATTCAGTCTTGACATGGACACTTACAGTTTCTTTGTGAGAGCCGGCAGGTATTACACGGCCGGAAATGACAAGCTGAAGCTGACTCTGATGCCATGGATAGGCGCCCAGGTTTACAGGATCAGGGGCCAGGGTCTTGCCGACTACCCTGGACCAGGCAAGGCCCCGTTTAGCGTTGACAGCGAAGAATATTACTGCATCGCTGGAATTAAACTCATGGCAGAATACTGCCATTTCATCCAGGGAGAATTAAAGTATAATATTACGTTCAACGATGATTCCTACAATAAGCTGACAGCCATGGTAAACTTCTTCCTTTCAAAAAACATCGGACTTTCCTACAGGTTCAGCTACCAGGAAACCAGCGTGTGCGAAGACATCTACCACATTTTCGGAATAGCCCTTGTTTTCTGAAACAGGTCGAACCGGTAAGAAAATTTTATCAATCACTCAAGGGCTTCTTCTTTGACAAAAAGAAGCCCCGAATGTAAAATGAATCAAAAGGGCAGAAAAGGTCCCTTGAGGCTCTTTCAGCCCTCAGGATATGTTTTTCTCTTTTTCATTTTTCCCCGCTTTCAAAGGGGAGAAGGAGCTGACAACATGAAAAGGAATCTTTTAATTGCTTCAGTTTCAGCTTTGGTTCTCTTCTCAGTCCTGCCAGTTGCCTCTTTCGGGGCAGAACCGATCGTCAAAAATGGGGATTTCGAGGAAACAGTGACAATCCCGGAAAAAGATTCGATATTCAAGCTTGCGTCGAATATCAACTTCAAGCTGGAGACCCCGCTTGTGATGCCGGCTTCATGGACTCTCAACCTCGTCGGGAGTGCAAAAGACGGGGAATTCAGGCTGATCCAGGATAAGTCACAGTCCCAGAGCGGCAACAACTGTGTTTTTATCAGGGGACACCTGATGTACCCCGTCAAGGTTGACGTGAAAGAGGGAGACGAGATAGATGTCAGTTTCTACTCCAGAAGCCAGGAAAAAACAGACATATCCTTTTTCCTTTACTGTTACACTAAAAACGAGCAGGGCGCCGCGAAAAACATAGGAAGCCTTACCTTCACAGCCAAAAGTGACAAGGATTGGATGAAACACACCGGCAAAATAAAGATCCCCGCGGAAGTGACGGGGAAGAAGCTGAACTCGGTCATAGTTGCCCTGACAAGCAGGAACGGTTCCTACATAGATAATATTGAAGTAATGCATGTAAAAGCAGAATAGAGTTGAAAAGCGGACACCGCGGGCGCGGCCGTTGGATTCTTGCATTCATCCGTACTGCCAAGGAAATAAGTGTTTGAAACGACCCGGTATCAAATGAATACTTACATGGCCATGGCCCTGGAAGAGGCATTCAGGGGTATGAGGGAAAACCACGGCGGCCCTTTTGGAGCGGTCGTGGTTCATAAAGGCAGGATCATCTCAAGGGCTCATAATGAGGTATTGTCATCTAATGATCCCACGGCCCACGCCGAGATCGTGGCCATACGCAGAGCGTCAAAAGAACTTGGCGACTTCACCCTCGAAGGCTGCGAGATGTACACCTCCTGCGAACCCTGTCCCATGTGCCTTGCTGCAATAATATGGTCGAGGATAAAGAGAATTTACCACGGGTGCACCAGGGACGACGCCGCAGAGATAGGCTTCGACGACAGGAAGATATACCACAGCATGGGCATAAGGGAAACGAACGACATGCTGGAAAAAATAATGATAGACAGGCAGGAATGCCTTCGGGCTTTCCGGGAATGGGCTGAAAAGCCCGGTAAAATTATTTACTGAGAAGTCCTACACGGGAATAATGCATCAATGAAGAAGATTCTCATAACAGCCGGTATGCTTGTATTGAGCAACATTTTCATGACCTTCGCTTGGTACGGACACCTCAAGAACTTAAAGAGTAAGCCATGGATAATAGCCGCCTTGATAAGCTGGGCCATAGCCCTTTTTGAATACTTGATACAGGTGCCTGCAAACCGTATCGGCTACCAGGCGCTCAACCTGGGTCAGTTGAAAATACTTCAGGAAGTGATAACGCTCTCCGTTTTCATTCCTTTTTCTGTTTTCTACATGAAAGAAGGGCTGAAACAGGAATACATTTGGGCATCTTTCTTTATCCTCCTGGCTGTTTTATGCATCTTCAAAAGCCTCCTTGTAAAATAACAGGGGCTCACGAAGAGAGCTACTAACACTTTCTTTCCAGGTCATGTTAACCATGCGGAAGGTAAAAGGATCTGGCAGAGAAGGATTGGAGAATGGAACGTACCCGGCGGCCTGATAAAAAATTACGACATTGACGGCCCTGTATCATTCCATAGCGAATACTCAGGTTATACCGTAAAAAGACTGATATGGCAGACGGCAAAAGACAGGGAATTGTCAGAAGGAAATATTTAGAAAATAACGGCTGGTGAAAAGGAGATGTCCATATGAAAAAATGGAAGATAGGCATCGTGGGGTTAGGGAGAGGAAAAGGATTCGTCAACGTTTTCGGAGCCCATCCCGATGTGACGATAAGCGCCATATGCGACATAGACGCCGGCAAGCTTTCAGCAGTGGGGGACGCATTCAAACTTCCTGACTCGGCAAGGTATTCCAATTTCGACGATTTTATCAATGCCGGTATGGACATTGTGATGGTTGCCACGCCCATACCCCTGCACACGGAACATACCATTAAGGCCCTTGAAGCAGGGAAACACGTCCTGTGCGAACAGACCGTTGCCTACACGATAGATGAATGCATCAGGGTGGTTGATACGGTAAAAAAAACGGGCAAAGTTTACATGATGGCCGAAAACTATTGCTATTTCCATTATGTGAGGGAATGGAAAAAAATCGTCGATTCAGGAAAGCTCGGGGAAATAGTATACGCGGAAGGCGAATACATCCACGAAATAGTGGACCTCCTGGTAGACAAGAAGACAGGCGGATACTTCTGGAGGCACGAGCGTCCTCCCATATGGTACTGCGCTCATACCCTGGGCCCCATACTCATGCTTATGAACGACAGGGTCGTAAAGGGTTGCGGACTGACCAGCGGATTCAAGGCCTTCCCTGAATACAGCGGACATCCGGGTTTCCTCGATTTCGAAGTTGGACTTTTCAAGACTGAGAAGGGCGCTGTGATAAAGATCCTTCGCAGCCAGGTTCCGGCTTCGCCCCACTTCGTATGGTATTCTCTCTACGGGACAAGGGGCCACCTCGAAAACAAGAGATCCAGGGGAGAAGGATTCCTTTACGTGAAGGGAACGTCTCCCTCGGATGGCGAGATCTTCACAAGCTCGGTCATAGACCCCAATGCGCCGGAAGATGCAAAAAAAGGCGGCCACGGAACTTCGGAATATTACATGATAAGAGATTTTCTGTCGGCCGTTGAAAATAATACCCGTCCCCCCATAGACGCAGTCCGGGCAACGGAGTGGACCATTCCAGGTATAGTCGCCCACGAATCTGCGATGAAAGGCGGAGAGTGGATGGACGTCCCGCTCCTCGGTTAAAAGATTGCACGCTGTGGGATCTTGCATCCCTATTTCAGGATACCGGCGGCATACTTCCGCACGTAAGAGCGCGGATCGTCAAGGTATTTCTTTGCAAACCCCGGACGGGGTTTCCCAAGTTTCCTGAGAACCCGGGCCGCGGAAAGATCAACCTGCCACATCACGTTCTCCTCCACAGGATTTACAATAGGGGATCCGGGGTAAAACATCCGAATCGCAGGGATATCCTTCCTCTTCAGAAACCTGAGTATTCCTCCGGCCGCTTTCCTGCTGCCTATCCTTTCAAGCGCCCTGAGGGTAAACAGGATAACCTCGAGAGACAAGTCCTGCCCCTTAAGGATGTCAAGCAGGACGGGAAGAGCCCTTTCATCCCCTGCCCTTCCCAGGAATATAATCGAGGATTTCCATGAGGCAACAGTAAAGAGCCCCTCTGGAATGAAACTATCCCTTTCCCTGACGGACCTTATGAGCTCGTCCACGCATTCTGGCCTGCCTTGCATAGCAAGGGCGACCGCAGACAGGTACCTCTGCATAGGGAGACCTTCCTTCAGGACCTTAATCAGAAAAGGCACGGCCCTTCTGTCAAAAGAAAAGAAGTAGACGGCATCCCCCGGATCATCCGAAAGGAAGATCTCCTTAAGCCGTTGGAAAGGCCGGGCGGCAACGGCAGGTCCGGGAGAAAGCCTCTCATCGAGAGCGCCAGTCTTCACGAGTTCTTTCCGGAGAAGTTCCACATCTATCTCCCGGGGCGAGAGTCGGCCTTTGGCGGCAATAGCAGCGGCAATCCCGGCCGCCTCTCCTATCCTCTGCATGTCCCTCTGCACCCTGAATATGAAATGGGCTTCGTCGGTTGCCGAAACGGCTCTGCATCCCATTATGAGTCCATCTATCCCGCGGGGCAGGAGAGACCTGTAAGGGATCTCGCAGCCGATCTCCTTCAGAAAATTCCCAAGCACTAAAGTCCACAGGATAACCTTATCATCCTGGTTTGCCACGTCTGATGTCCTGAAAGCATGGTTATCATAGTGGGTCCTTATATAACCTACCCCGTCTTCGAAACGCCTTCCTTCAATCTCATCTTCAAACGTCACCGTGTAATCTCCAAGAATATTCCTGCCTTGTCTTATTCCGACCAGGGGAGAGATGTAAATAGGGCGGATAGATTCCGAATACCTCTTCCTGTAAAAAGCTGCCACGCCTCTTCTCCTGGCCCGGGTAAGATCAGACACATCAGAGGAATCAGCGTGTCCGGCATCGAAATTAACTCCCCTGAAAAACCTGTTCTTCCTGTCGAACCAGCCTGCAGACTGGGTATATGCATGGGTAAGACCGTCAATATCCCTTCCTGACCTGAAAGATGCCCCGGCCATGTACGCCACGTCCCCGTCTCCCGTGGAATCAATGAATACCCCGCCCCTGCATGAAACAATTCCATTCGGAGTAACGGCCCTAACCGAAACAACCCTGCCGCCCGATACCGTTGCCCCTGCGACAGGTGCGTTGAAAATTATCTCAGTTCCAGCCTCCCTGCACATGGACTCGAGAACAACCTTCTTTGCCTCCGGGTGGAATCCCCGAACCTTGTATTTGCCGCAAAAAACCGGGGACAGGCGGTTCACCCTGCTGTCGACTTCGTCCTGCAATCCTCCCCGGACTCCATGGTAATAATTATGCACGCTTCCGCCCGTTCCCATGCCTCCGGGTATCTCGCTTTCTTCCAGTATGACAGTCCCGGCGCCTTTCCTTCCGGCAGCTATCCCTGCAACCGCCCCGGCAGTACCTCCGCCGGATATGACAACATCACGGAAGATTTCCCTTTCTATCTTTTTCCATCCGCAGAAAACGGGAACCCCGGGATTATACTTCTCGTATTCTGAAAGCTTTTTCAAAGCAAGGATGCCAGCGGCCCTGCCTATCCCGAACCTGCCAGGAAGAGTGTTGAGGCAATCCCTTTCGTTTTTGTCAGGATGAGACCATATGCCGCAGGCAATAAGATTGCCAATACCAGGGTGGAGATCCCCGGCAGACCCGGGCAGAAAAGGCACATCGGAAGCAAGCATCTCGTAAGAGGTGTGTGTCAGGAAGGCGTCCCTGAGCCCCTCGTGGTTCTCCCTGAGCACTTTTATCATACCGGGAAGTTGAATGCGCGCAGTGGAAATATCCCCGTCTTCCACCTCGAAATCGACGCACCTTTCCCCCTTCCATACAGAGGCATCAACATACATGTCCGGATATTCCCGCCCTCCGGAGATAAACCCTTTTCCGCCGGAAGCCTTTACGCCGTTGAAAAAAAGCTTGAACCGCTTTCTAATCCCGGTATTCTGTCTGACGTCTCCTCCCGCCTGCCTCCATAGGCATGCCTCTTCGGTGGCATCTATGACAACCCTTGCCCTTACAGGCATTACACCGCTCTTGCTGGCGGTAAAAACAGCCCTGGCAAGACCATCTGCCTCATCAACCTGCAAGGGATGAGTGTAAAGAAGCAGGTCCACGCCTGCCTTTTCAAGGAGATCATTGAAGAATATTTCAGCTATGGGAGGAGAAATCCTGCCGTTTTTCCATCCGCCGACAGATAAAAGCGCTTTCCTTACCGTTTCGGCAGTCACACATGAGCTTACTGGAAAAAAGCAGTTGAATGCTGAAGTAATCTCCCATCCGGTCTGCGGCCTTCTTTCAATTACAATGACGCTATGGCCTGCCCGGGCAATCTCAAGGGCAGCCGCTATGGCACAAAGTCCGCCTCCGAAAACAGAAACATCGTATAGATGGGAGAAAGGGTTCCTGTACATTTTTTTACGGGCCAGAGGTCCCGCCTCAGGTAAGATTATAACACAGGTTCGTTGCAAAAAAGTCCTTATTCGCCTATAATATGTAAAATAAGGGAGGAAAATGATGAAAAAAAATGGGATTGCTCTGGTAATGGCGGTATTCTTTTTCACGGGTTTCATGTCCATTCTCCATGCTGAAACCTTAAAACCTGGCACAGAGGTCCTCAACCCTTACGAAGATGTTGACTGGGAAAAATTCGAACATATCCACTCCTTCTCACACCAGCACGCCAACAGGCCTCCTTCATATAATCCCGGGGCCGAAGTCTTCTGGGACATGGGATTCAGACATCTGCCTTTCTCCAATTATTACCCTTCCAGCCCCACTCCGCTCTCGGATGATTTCAGAAAAAAACATCCCGGCGCCCTCTGGTCGCCAAACGCCGAACAACACAGCGCGCAAGGCGCGGGACATTTCAACGTCATCGACAGTTACTACTCAACAGGCCATGGCGATTCTGCAAAAATAAGTTACCGGCGTAACAAGGTTTCTCCCGTGGAATACGAGTTTTCCGGCTTGAACCCCTACAACCCTGAAAGGCCTTGGATGAGCATATACTTCCTGGACCTTTCAATAACAGGCAAGGAAGGCGCAACCCTTTTCATGACAATAGAAGGAGCGCAGCGGGCAAATCCGAACACTTATGCACCAACGGCGGACAGCGTGATGAATAAGACCCGGATACCCGCAAAGAGAACTTCAATATACATACGGGCTGAATCTGAAAAGGTCAGGGTGAGGTTTGATTTAAACCCGGATGAAATAGATGACCTCAGGCTTACCATGAGGCAGGGCGTACACAGGCCATGGAAAGATGCCTTCAGGGCGGCTCTCGATGGCACTCTCAAAGACGCCAAAGGGAATCCCATTGAAGGGCTCCGTTTTCCAGACGGCGGAGGCATCACCCTTAACCATACGGGATCATTCAGCGACACCATTGAAAAGCTAAATTTCGATCCGCGGGTTCTCGGCATAGAGATATTTAACCAGCATATGGCTTTCGGACCCAAGGGATCCATGGCTTTCTATAACCTGTGGGACGAGGTTCTTAAAACAGGCACGAGGTGTTTTGGTTTCTTCGTCAGGGACCATTTCATCTACGAAAGGGGCCGCAACATACTTCTTCTTCCTCCCCCGGAAGGGCTTTCGATTCAAGAAAGAGAACACAACGCTTCCCGGGCGTACAGGAAAGGGATTTTTTACGGTTCGCTCGGAGCCCTGGCATTGGATGAAAACGGGCAGAAAACCGCACCATACGACTACAGCGAGTTTAAGTTCACGAGTATAATGTTAAAAAAAGATA
>JAKPNC010000103.1 GCA_029548585.1 bacterium
CGGCTTTTGCCCGCGAAAGATTCCCTTGCAGGCATGTCCCGTAAGCAGGCAAGCGCTATTAACCACGAATTACATACTTTAATATATCTTACCACGGGAGGCACATCCATCCAATTTCAGGAAAGAATTGACCGTGATCTCCCATCAAAAGAGAGTCATAGAAATATGTCCCACGGCCAGTCCTGTCGCATGAGCGAGAGCCTCAAGTTCCTGAAGACTGGCATGACTTACTCCCCGGACCCTGAATCCCGCTCTTCCTGGTTCCATGGCGGGCCGGTGATCCCGGGTCTATATGCTCCGGGAACGCTTACGTCACAAATATAAGCGGCCCCATTTTTGCAGAAAAAAAGACTGTGGCATGAGCTTCGCATTCAGCCGCAGGGAACCTGCAGTCTAGGTATTAACTTATGAAGTTATTATCTTATTAACTTTCAATTTAATTCCTTTCAGACAGGGCCCGGCATCCCTGTGCCGGGATCATTCTTCTTAACATAAAATACCGGCTGCCTGTAAACAGGAAAAGACTTCAGGGCAGGAAACCAGCGTTAAAGGCGCCCGACGGGGACGTCCCCCGGAACCGTCCGGGACAGGACGGGCATGAGGGAAGGATCCTTACGGTTTTATGATATAATAATGGGTAAAGCCCCGGACGGATTTCCGTTACAGGGCTTTGCGCAAGGAATAAAAATGGAAAAAGATACCGGGGTTGTCATACTGGCAGGGGGAAAAGGATCCCGCATGAGGTGCTCCTCTGTCCACAAGGTCTGCTTTCCGCTCGGGGGCAAACCTGTTATAAACAGGAATATTGAGATATTCAACAGGTGCGGCATCAACATGCATTTTATTGTAATCGGGCACCTTGCAGAACAGGTCATGCAGACAGTCTCATCCGTTGGGGGAAAACATTTTTTCTGTTACCAGCAGGAACCCAGGGGTACGGGAAACGCAGCCAGGGCTGCAGCCGGAATAATATCGGATATACCTTCGGTGAAAGAGGTGCTTGTGATAGCGGGAGACAAGGTCGCAGAGGAAGGCGTCCTGAAGAAACTCATCAGGAAGCACGCGGAGACAAAAAGCGACCTTACATTCGCAGTGGGCGAAACAAGAGATTTCCCCGACGCCGGCAGGATCGTACATGACGAAAACGGACGGGTTGCGGGTATAGTGGAGGTATTCGATATAAGAAGGATGGAGCTTCTGAAGGAACTGAGAGATGCAGTTTCATCAGGAGATCTTCCCGCTTCAAGGGCAAAGGATATCATGCTCTCCTTCCTGAAGAACGAAAGGAAGGCTGAGCTTGCATTGGGCCCGCTATGGAAGGCCGTCAGTGAGGAAAAGCCCGTTACAATGGACCTCTTGTCCCGGACTTTCAGGGAAGAAGACTACGTGATAAGGTGCGGGGATTCGTCCGTTACCCCGGAATCAGTGAAAAAAGCCCGTTATGCGAACCTGTCTGTCTATCTTTTCAGGAGGAAGGCTTTCCTGTCGTCCCTTGAGAAACTGGGAGATAATAACGCGCAGAAGGAGGAATACCTGACAGATACCATAGGGATCCTTGCAGGAAACGGTGCCAGGATAACGATACTGCCCGTTGATAACCCTTACCAGATAATGGCATTCAACACCCCTGAAGAAATAATAGATATAGAGCACAGGCTGGCCGAAAACAGGAGCATACTGAAAGAGGAGCCAGCCTTCCAGAGAAAACCCCTCGACTGGCTTAGGCACCTTGAAACGGCATCTCCTGCCTCCCTGGAATATCTTCACTCGGTTTACGGAAACACTTATCCGTTCATCGGGCAGAAGAGGAAAATACTCATATCGGCGATAAAGAACTACCTGGAAAGATTTGGCAACAATCCGGTTATCATTGCCAGGGCCCCTGGCAGGATAAACGTAATGGGACGCCACATAGACCACCAGGGCGGCGACGTGAACATGATGGCGACAGACCGGGACATATACTGCATAATGGGAATAAGGAGCGACAGGCAGGTCCTGGCGCACAGCGTGGAACAGTACAGGTTCCCGGAGAGGCAGTTCTCCATAGACAGCCTGGGAATAGAATCCGGCAAGGAGTGGAACCGGTTGGTCAACAGTTCGTTCGTGCTCAAGCAGCTCTCTTCTGCAAGGAGAGACTGGGGAAGATACGTAAAGGCTGTAGTGGGCCGGTTCCAGCACTTTGCAGGGAAAAAACCCCTTAAAGGGGTCAACATGATGGTTTCCGGAGACCTTCCCATAGAGGGCGGTCTCAGTTCCTCCTCGGCCCTCTTCATGGCCATGGCGGAAGGATACGCCTTTCTCAACAGCCTCTCTGTTTCTCCTTACAGGTTTGTGGAGTTGTGCGACGAAGGCGAATGCTCCCTGGGAAACAGGGGCGGAACCGGCGACCATGCCGCCATAAAGTATTCCAGAAAGGGATGCATAACCCAGATAGGATTTGCTCCCCTCCAGATAATAAGGAGTGTGCCTTTCCCGGCAGACCACGTCCTTGCCGTCTGCAACTCTCAATACAGGGCCCACAGGACCAGGGGGGCCACTGACATATACAACCAGAGGGTTGCGTGCTACCATATCGGAAAGGAACTGCTGAAACAGGGATTTCCATCCACAAGGGATTTTCTGGTACACCTCAGGGACATGGCATACGGGAAAGGGAACCTCTCGGAAAAGGATATAATATCCATGCTCATGACACTGCCCATCGGGATGTCCAGGGAGGAAATAAAAAAGAAGATCAGGTCCCGGGGCATCAAGGCAAGCATCGAAGATATTTCAACGTCGATAAATGTCTTCCCCGTCAGGGAAATCATCATATACGGACTGGCCGAATGCATGAGAAGCCGTTCGTCGGGATCGTACCTGATGAAGAATGACATAACCTCCTTCGGCAGGCTCATGAACGTCTCTCACGACGGGGACAGGGTAAGCAGGTGGGCGGGAAGGAAAGAGCCATTACCTTTTTTCCCGGACTATTCCGACGCCGCGATGGAAAAACTGCTTGAAAAAGCGGGCAGGGAAGACGGCGTACTCCTGACAGAGCCCGGAGGATACAGGTGCAGCATACCAGAAATAGACAGAATGGTGGATATATCCCTGGGGGTAGAAAACGTGGCAGGGGCACAGATATCCGGCGCCGGCCTCGGCGGATACATGATGGTACTCGTCAGGGAAGATTCCTACGAGGACCTTGAAAAGAATATGCTGAAAGACTATTATGAACCTCTCAGACTGGAACAGGAGATGTTCATAGCCTACCCGGTGGAAGGAAGCGGACTGGCCTGTTTCTGACACCGTTCAATTTTTCTTAAATCAAACAAAAGAAGGAGAAAATAGATATGAAGAAAGAGACCGGCTGGGTTAAATGGAACGAAAAAACGAGAAAGGATGCAATAGGATTCTGCGAACCGTACAAGAAGTTCCTTTCAGAGAACAAGACTGAAAGACTCTTTGCGGAAAGCTGCCTAAGGATAGCTGAAAAAAAGGGATTCAAGCCTCTTGAAAGCTTCCGGAAGCTTTCATCCGGGGACAAGTTTTACAAGATGAACAAGGGGAAGCTTCTCATGATGGGAACGATGGGGAAGAGCTCCATGAAAAACGGATGCAGGTTCATCATTGCGCATATCGACAGTCCCCGGCTGGACCTGAAAACGATCCCGGTATACCAGGACGAGGAGCTCTGCCTCTTCAAGACCCATTACTACGGGGGGATAAAGAAGTACCAGTGGCTGACCATTCCCCTTGCAATGTATGCCACCGTAATTCTCAAAAACGGGGAAAGAAAAGAATTTATCCTGGGAGAAAAGGAAGGGGATCCCGTATTCTGCATCACGGACCTTCTTCCCCACCTTGGAAAGGACCAGATGAAAAAGCCCCTCTCGGAGGCTTTCCCGGGCGAGAACCTCAACGTGCTCGTGGGCAGTATCCCCGATTTGAAAAGCAAGGACGAGAAGGTCAAGAATAATGTCCTTGGGATCCTCAAATCCCTTGCAGGGATGGAAGAGGATGATTTCCTGAGCAGCGAGTTCCAGATGGTTCCTGCGGGAAAACTGAGGGATTCCGGGTTTGACAGGGGAATGGTACTGGGTTACGCACAGGATGACAGGATCTGCTCATATACCTCATTTATGGCAATGATGGACGTTCCTGCGCCGGAAAAAACCTCTTTCTGCATGCTGGTGGACCAGGAGGAGATCGGCAGTCCCGGAGCCACTTCGGCACAGTCGGAATTCTTCCGGTTCGTAATCGAGGAAACGTCAGAAAAGGCAGGCCTGGCCACGTCCCATTTCAGGGATATTATACAGAACTCAAAAGCCATATCTGCCGACGTTAACGTCATGCTCGACCCGAACTTCAAGGAGGTCTCGGACAGCAGAAACGCCGCTAGGGCCGGCTGCGGGGTGATACTTTCAAAAAGCACCGGTGCGGCAAAAGGCGGCTCAGTGGAGCCCACGGCGGAATACCTCGCTTTCCTGAGGGACCTTTTTGACCGGAACGAAGTTCTATGGCAGGCAGGGGAGATGTGCAAGCTTGAACAGGGCGGCGGAGGGACCGTTGCGACCTTCTTCGCGAGATACAATATAGATACCGTTAATTGCGGCCCGGGCGTTTTTTCAATGCATGCGCCCTTCGAGCTTACAAGCAAGGCCGACATATATTCCACATACCAGGCATACAGGGCCTTCTACAGGTAACAGGCCGGTTCATGCGGCCAAAGATACGGTGAGGAAGGATTTATCCGCCGTAACCCTGTTATAGGAGAGGGCGGGCTACCGGTTTCAGAATATAGAGGCATAACGCCTTTCTTATGTTCGTTGAATTTCGGTTGGACAGGAATCCGTGGAAATAGTATAATTTCTACCCATGAAAGAAAAGATATTTTTCCTGGGAGCCTGTCTAATCCGTATCAGGAAGGGAGATATTACCCTCGAGGAAACTGATGCCATTGTAAATGCGGCAAACACACGCATGGAAATGGGCGGTGGAACCGCATACGCCATAAAAAGAAGGGGAGGGGATTCTATCGAACGGGAAGCCATGGGAAAGGCCCCCGTCGGTATAGGCGGGGCGGTTATCACGGGGGCGGGAAAGCTGCCTTCAAGGCATGTAATCCATGCCGCAACGATGGACATGGATTTTGTCACAGATGAGAAGTCCGTAAGGCTGGCGATAAAGAATGCCCTGGCTGAAGCTGAAAAGGCCGGACTGTCGTCCGTATCCTTTCCGGCCCTTGGATGCGGAACCGGCAGGCTGAAAGTGGAAAAGGTTTCCGCGGCGATGACAGAGGAAACCCTGGTCCATTTCTCAATCAATGGGTCGGTAAGGGAGATAAGGTTCGTTCTTTTTTCCGATGCGGATTTCGACACCTTCTGCTGCGGAGCCGAAAACTACATCCTTCCCATGGTACGCAAAACCTTCAGGAATCCCATTCCTACGGTTGACATAATAATAGAGAAAGACGACGGGGTGATACTTGTCAACAGAAAGAACCATCCTTACGGATGGGCGATTCCCGGAGGATTCGTAGAGTACGGGGAGAGCCTGGAGGATGCTGCGGCCAGGGAGGCGAAGGAGGAAACAGGGCTCGATGTCAAAAACCTGAGGCAGTTTCACACTTACAGCAAACCGGGCAGGGATCCAAGGCACCATACCGTGTCGACAGTCTTCACGGCAACGGGAGAAGGAAGTCTTCAGCCGGGGGACGACGCCAGGGAAGCCAGGGTATTCACAAGGCGGGAGTTTCCTGAAAAAATGGCATTCGACCACAGGCAGGTCCTGGATGATTTCCTCTCCGGGAACGAACCATAAGTTATTTACTTAATAAGTTACTAACTAATGGAGTTATTAAGTTATGAATAAGAATATCCTAAGCGGCATGAGGCCGACAGGGCCGCTTCACATAGGGCATCTTTTCGGGGCCCTTTCAAACTGGAAGAGGCTGCAGGACGAAGGATACAACTGCTTCTACATGATCGCAGATTACCACGCCCTGAGCACGGAATATTCCTCCATGTCGATGGTCAAGAATCACGTTGAAGAAGTAGCCATGGATTTCATATCAGCCGGAATCGACCCGGAGAAATCGACCATATTCGTGCAGTCGATGATACCGGAACACGCCGAGCTGCACCTTATATTTTCGATGATCGTGCCTATCCCCTGGCTTGAAAGAAATCCCGTTTACAAGGAACAGAAGAAGGAGCTCGCAGAAAAGGACATCAACACGTACGGATTTTTGGGGTACCCGGTTCTCCAGGCGGCAGACATCCTCATTTACAAGGCGGCTTACGTCCCCATAGGCAAAGACCAGCTGCCTCACCTCGAGCTGACAAGAGAGATAGCCGAAAGGTTCAACTACCTCTACGGCGAGACATTCCCGGTCCCTGAAGCCCTGCTGACAAATACTCCCAGAGTACCGGGAACAGACAACAGGAAGATGAGCAAATCTTACGGAAACGCCATATTCCTTAAGGATTCTCCGGACGAGATCAGGGAGAAGGTAAGCAAGATGTTTACCGACCCCGCCAGGATATACAGGAAGGACCCTGGACATCCGGAAACCTGCCCGGTATTCGACTACCATAAACTTTTCAACGAGCCGGAAAGGGCAGGGGAGATAAAGAAGGAATGTAAAAACGCATTCATAGGCTGCAGGGACTGCAAAAAGGAGATCGGGGAAAAACTCCCCGAATTCCTCAGAGAAATAAGGGAAAAAAGGGAGGAGCTCGGCAGGAACCGGGACCTTCTGTGGAAAATACTGAAATCGGGTACGGAGAAGGCAGGCCGGACAGCCCGGAAAACAATGGAAGAAACAAAAAACAGGATGGGGATCAAATATGGATAAGA
The DNA here is from genome assembly GCA_029548585.1 of bacterium. Classification (GTDB taxonomy): domain Bacteria; phylum Ratteibacteria; class UBA8468; order B48-G9; family JAFGKM01; genus JALNXB01. The sequence goes on from JAKPNC010000103.1 coordinate 6,847, forward strand.
TAATAGAATCCGCCGTGAGAGAGAGCGTAAAGAAAATAAATCCCTACGTGCCGGGCAAGCCTATGGAAGAACTTCAGAGGGCATACGGCCTGGAAATTTCGGAAATAGTCAAGATAGCGTCCAACGAGAATCCGCTCGGGCCGTCCCCGAAGGTCATTGAGGCGATAAAAAAGTACGCCCCCAATATATCGAGGTACCCGGAAGGCTCGGGATATTACCTGAAGAGAAAACTCGCAGAGAAACTGAAGGTATTGCCGGACAATATAATCCTGGGAAGCGGGTCGAGCGAGATCATTTCTATGGCCATGGAAACCTTCGTAAACCCTGGAGAAGAGGTCATTTATCCCTTTCCTTCTTTTGCAATATACCGGATCCTTTCGTACAAGCTCGATGCCGCCGCTGTGGAGGTCCCTTTGGAACAGGACTTCTCCTACGACATGGAGAGGATCCTTGACAGTATATCTCCCAGGACCAAGATGGTAATACTCTGCAACCCGAACAATCCGACCGGGACGGTTATATACAGAAAACAGCTCGAAAGTTTCCTGGAAAAAGTTCCGGACAGGGTAATAATCGTATCCGACGAGGCATACGGTGAATACGTTGAAAACTCTGATTTCGGAAGCTCTTTCCCTTACATTTTCAATAAGAACATAATCCTCACAAGGACTTTTTCCAAGATATACGGGATGGCCGGCCTCAGGATGGGCTACGGCGTAGCAAAGAAAGACATCTCCGGATTCATGGAGAGGATCAGGCCGCCGTTCAACACCACGGGCCCCGGCCAGGA
>JAKPNC010000104.1 GCA_029548585.1 bacterium
TGGCTTTTGCACATCTCAGAAATGATATAAACTGGGAAGCTCCACCCGAAAACGAACCTGTCTCTTTCGGAGATGGCAATTTTACACTCAGCATCGCCCCGGATCCTGACAGAAAGGGAGCGGACGAAATAAAGCTGACATCAACTGGCAACGTTAACGAAAAATATCATGAAAAAGTTGAACTTTCACTCGGTTACAGGAATATATGGTCACAGGGAATCTTCGGCATGGAGATTGTCCAGATTGGAAATTCAATCATAGACGGGTGTGATTCAACAACCGGTGTACCTGAAGAACCCTCCGAGGAGCCCCCTGACGCTGAAGTCGGAAGCAAGGAGGAGATAAACATGGATAACCCTAATGCCACTATATATGGAAATGCTTCAGTGGGTGGAAATATCCTGGAAGGAGGTTTAATAACCGGAAACAGGTATACAGGCGTAGATTTCGGGAATCCTTTTGAAAATCTTGGAGATGATGAGAATAAGGTAAATATCCCCGACGACTTATTGTCGGCAGGTCATCCTTCCCCTCCCGGGATAACGGGCGACTATTCCTATAATAATTCCACAAGGACGCTTATCATAGGAACAAAGGGAACAGTAACAATCCAGGGCGGAGATTACCGTTTAAAGGAAATAATATTTGAAGGAGACTCGGAACTCATTTTCAACGGCCCTACCCGCCTGTATGTGGAAGAACAAATAGATATAAGCGCAAACAAGACAAAATGGACGATGAACGATGAAGTGATTCTTTACCTGGGAGAAAACAGCACAATGTTTACCGGAACCAGCGAACATATCGACATAACGACTTTCCAGGACAGACCTGAAAACTTCAGGATTTATTCAGCATCTACACGTGATGATGCCATAGACATAAATAATAACCGTACGCTCTTTGCCCTGATATATGCCCCTAATGGCAGCGTCAGAATGAAAAATAACATTGTGTTTTGCGGAGGCATTGTATCTGAGAAGATTTATATAAATAACGATGCCGTTATCTATTATGATGTAAACCTTAATAATTTGAATATTGACGATGATCCACGGCTAAAAGGTCCTCTTCAAATATTGAGGTGGAGGAAACCCGGTTGGACAGACCGCCTGCACTGAACATGGAAATATTCGTACCCTACAGAATCTGCCCCCTCGGGGCCCATGTTGACCATCAGGAAGGCATTGTCGCAGGGGCAACCCTAAAAGGCATCGGCATCACCCTCTCGTTTGAAAGAAACCGTAACGGTAAGGTTTGCCTGTCAAGCGAAAAATACCCCGGCGAAGAAACTCGTTTCAGGATAGACGACATTCCCCCCCCATCCGGAAAGTGGGGAGATTACGCCAGGGGTTCCGCTTATACCCTCAATAAGATACCCGGCAGAAAACCATTGAGATACGGAATCTCCGGCGCTTTGAGGGCAAATTTCCCCGGAGGAGGATTAAGTTCTTCCGCCGCAGTAACTCTGGCATATCTTTACGCTCTTGAATTTGTAAATGGCATCAATCTTTCACCTCTTGAGAATATAAAACTTGTCAGGGATGTAGAAAACGTATATATCGGCCTCAAGAGCGGCATCCTTGACCAATCTGTCATTCTCCTTGGAAGGGATACGCAGGGGAGCCTCTTATTTCTTGACTGCAGGAGCATGGAACACCGTACCGTACTTTGCAGAAAACCGGCAGATTACGAAATAGCCATAGTCTTTTCCGGCATAGATACACGTATTACCGGAACCCTCTACAACAGGCGCGTTTCGGAATGCAGGGAGGCGGCAAAGCTTCTTGCGGGGTATGCCGGGATAAACCAGGCACGGCCTCTCCTCAGGGACCTGGATCCGGACGTTTTCAGAGAGCATGGATACCGGCTGCCTTCAGTTCTGAGGAAAAGGGCTGAACATTTTTTCACCGAGATGGAGAGGGTGAACCTCGGGATGTCCGCATGGGAGAAGGGAGACATCGAAGTGTTCGGCAGGCTCGTCTCCGAATCAGGTAAAAGCTCATTGGAAAACTATGAATGCGGCTCGGAAGAACTTGCACATATCTATGGACTGCTCAACTCGGTTAAAGGCGTGTACGGGGCAAGGTTCAGCGGCGCAGGATTCAGGGGTTCGTGCATGGCCCTCAGCAGGCCCGGGGAAGATACCAGGCAGGCCATAAGGTATGAAATTGAAAAACATTTCGCGGACAAATACCCTTCCTGCGCTGGTAAATACAGGATCGGCTTCTGCCCTACCGGCGGCACGCTCGGATTAACAGGAAAATAAAACGGTTAATTCACCGTTTTCAGAGGCTGTCTATATCTGGTATTTTGCCGTCTCTGAGCCTGTAGAGAACCTCTCCGGCCTTTTCAACCACGAAGGTATCCGGATCCCTGCCGTATGATTCCATATCGAGCTTCCTGTAGTCAAGGTACCCGAGATTTATCTTCCTGCATACAGCTTCAGGTATTGAAGTTGCAAGAATGACGTTTATGCGGGGCTTTTCCGTTCCGTCCTCGAATGTCCCTATGCCTTTCACGTGGGTAGAATGAGCCATGATACATCCTGAGACTCCTGCAAACCTATCCATCTGTTTCAGGAAATAATCCCTTGTGTGGTATCCCACCCTTTCAATCTCCCTGCCGTGGGTGTGTGAGACCTCCCTGACATGGGGAGCATAGATAATAAGGTTTCCTCCGTCCGCAACTATAGGTTCGAGCTTGTACATGCATTTGCCCGCGGTCCAGAGGTCCTCGTACATTGGAGGAGCTATGGAAAGGACCGTTTTGTACGGCCTGTCGACATATTCTATGCTCAGTTCCGCAGAGAGATCGGCTGCCTTTGACCAGGCTTCCGTATCTCCCGTGTAAAGGCCGTAAACCTGCCCCTTCTTAACCACGTAGCACAGTTGTGTCAGGCTGGCTTTTATAAACGATGCGGCAGCATTGAGAGCCTGTCGCACGGGAGTATCCTTTGTCCCGTTTATCTTGGGATTAGTAATCAGGGCGCCGAGCCAGTGAAACCTGTGGAGAAAATCAGGTCCTGATATCCCCGGAAAAAGGTACTTGTATCCTCCCGAAAAGCCCACCACTTCGTGAGGAAAGACAGGGCCGGCAAGTATGATCTCATCGTAATCGAGAACTTTCCTGTTGACCGTAACGGGGATCTCTTCGCTGAGCAGCCCTCCGGATATCTCTCTTATCCTTGAAGCCGGAATAGTCCCGACCTTTACGAGGTTCTCAGGCTTATCCCACTGGTGCTGGAAGATCCCGGTATTCCGATATTCGGTTTCTCTCTCACCGGGGCCTATGCCGAGAAATCTGTCCACCCTGCCCTCCTCCATTGGAGGATGAGTCCCCAGGGCGATGAGGAAATCTATCTTTGAGGCCTTCTTCTTCAGGTTTGAATGTATTTCCCGGAAGATCGTTCCGGTAGGACCGGATCGGGTAGTGTCGGGAATCACCGCAAGGACTCTCCTGCCGTCGAAATTTCCCCGGCCTAATCCTTCGCTGATGGCATCCCTGAGTTCCCGTTCGGTGAAACACTTCTTATCGCTTCCCTTTCCCGTATACATTTCTTCTCCCGTTTTTTTTGTCAAAGATTTTCCATTAAATTGTAAGCAGCCTTCCTCCGGGGTTAAGCTGGCGGTAGAGAGACTTTCTTATTTCCTGCTTTTCCCTGTAAGCCTTCTGGTGTTCGTATCCGGCCTCTTCCCACGGGGGAGTTTTAAGAAGAACCTTTGCGAAATTATCAAGAAGCTTCTTTTCAGTCTCTCCGGCATAACTGCCTTCGGCAAACCTGGAGAAGTATCCAGGAAAATCCTTCCAGGCTTCCCTTTCATAGCCGGCGGGTATGGGATAGAAAAGTCCCTTGTTCTCTTTCACTCCCTTTAGATCCCCATCAGCGTCTCCTATCATGAGCACCCTGGAAGGGTCGTACCCGCACGCCTTCATGACGGTTCCTATGTGGTGGCCCTTTTTACCCATTTCCTGTCCGGCTATCGTCTGGACGTAAGGCAGCAGGCCGTTATGCTCCCAGAAATTCACCAGGTCATCGTAGGGGGTCTGTGAGACTATCATCACGTCGGCTTTCTCACACATGAGTTCAAGGGATTCCCTCACGTTTTCAAAGGGGGGTATCTTGACGAAAGGGAAAGTCCTGTTTACGGCTTCACTCCACCCAAGGAGCTTGTAAAGGTATAAGTCCATGGGCATTGTGGCGAGGTATTTTTCGAGGCTTGGATTTCCAAGTCCGAGCTTATTTTTTTCGCAATACGATATATAGGCATCCAGTGGTTCAACATCCGGAAGCTTTACACCTTTAGAGCCTGCGGCCTGCCTTGAATCTTTTCTTGCATGCAGAGCCCTGAGAGAATACTGTATCGCAAGAAACCTGTTGCATCCTCTGTAAACAGAAAAAAGGTTGTAATACTCGGAGACTTCCCTGAAGTAAGATTCAATATCCCACAGCTGGTAAAACTCCATGTACTGGGGCTGGAATATCATCATGTGCTTGCCGTTCATGTTATCGGTAACGCAACCGTCAGTGTCAATCGCAACGAGGAAGTCCTTTGTTTTCCTGAAACCTTTAAGCTGTTTCTCCGGATCCTGCTTGATTTCTTCGTTTGTAAGTTTCCTGAAAGCCATTTTATCCTCCATTTTTAAAGGCCCGGGCACTCCATGGACTGCCGGCCCGGGGTCTTTTTCTTATTAACGGTAATCCACGGGCCCCCGGCAACATACCCCGGGATTCACCTGTAAGCCACGGGCACGTAATCCCTGCATTTCCTGGGAGCAAAATCGGCGCTGAACTCCGCAAATTCCGGAAGGTCGCTTCCTATGAGGGGCATTGCCCATTTTACGAATTCGTCTGTTGTATCAACCCTGTTTTCTGCAATCCATTCAGCCGGAAATTTCCTTTCTGCGTTTGCCACTATGTCGAGGGGAACCTTGTCGAACGAAACGGCATACCTGGAACCGGGTTCTCTAATGATGGTGGACATGTAACCGCCCATGCCTTCCAGAGCTATCTCAGCGGCGTGAACCCCCACTCCATAAGCCTCCTCAAGGTCGGTTTTGGACGTGGTGTAAAACTCCCTTCTCTGCTTTGTGCCCGGTTTTTCACACCTGGCTATGCCCTTGCATGCAAGCCTGCTGCTGGAATTTCCCTTGCTGTCCTTTCT
>JAKPNC010000110.1 GCA_029548585.1 bacterium
GGCTGTGTTCCCGCCATACGTTCTCTATGTCAGCCTGCCTGATCACCCCGAGGGCCTTCTTAAGGCCGGCAACCAGGGTAACGGGAATGGTGTAGGGAAAATCGCTCTTGGCAAGGGTTTTCCTGTACTTCCTGAGGTCGAAATAAAACTTCGGCATGGTTGATTTTTCCGATCTTGCCCAGGCCTTTTCGCTCACGGATATAAAGGCAAGGCCCGGAGGAAGCATCAATGCCTTCTGGGATCCTGTGATAACCACGTCTACCTTCCACCGGTCGGTTCGGCACGGGACTGCGCCAAGGGCGCTTATCGCGTCAACAACCAGTATGGTATCTTCCCTGGCGGAAACAGCCTTGCTTATCTCCTCTATGTCAAAATGCGTGCCGGTGGAAGTCTCGCAAAGGGTGGCAAAAACGGCCTTGGCGTCCGGGTTTTCAAGAAGGGCCTTCTCAACTGTTCCGGGGCTGAGAGTCCTGCCCCATTCCAGGTCTATCCGGACTATGTTCAGGCCGTAGCAGGAGGCTATCTCCCTGAACCTTTCACCGAACTTGCCGCCCGAGATGACTATCACCTTCTCTCCCGGGGAAAGAAAATTGACGAAAGACGATTCCATGGCGCCTGTTCCGGAAGAGGCCAGTATCAGAACATCGTTGGCAGTCTGGAAAACGTATTTCAGGTCCTCCAGCACGAGAGTAGCAATCTCCTTGAACTCGTCGGTCCTGTGGTGCATGACCGGTTGAGCCATTTCAAGCAGGATTTCTTCGGGTACCGATGTAGGTCCCGGCGTGAATAGTCTTTTCTTCAGCATTTGCTCCTCCTGTTGGGTTTGCAGACCGCCAGGACATTTCAACTTGAAGGATTTTCGGCAGAGGCGGATTTTTCTCCGTTTGCCCGTTTTTCCTTCTTCCATCCGATTATGGCAAGGTCTATAACCTCGTCTATTGTCTTTACCGCCGTTATCTCGAGATCGTCCCTGACCTTCTTTGGTATCTCTACAAGGTCCTTCTCGTTCTCGGCTGGAATTATGATCTTCCTTATTCCCGAACGGTGAGCCGCGAGGATCTTGGACTTAAGGCCGCCGATCTTAAGCACCTTTCCCTGGAGGGTTATCTCCCCGGTCATGGCAATGTGCGAATCAACGGGTTTGCCAAGGAGGCACGATATAAGGGCGGTGGATATGGTTATCCCTGCGGAGGGGCCGTCCTTTGGAATGGCCCCCTCTGGAACGTGCACATGTATGTCTATCTCCTTGTAGAAATCCTCAGGCAGTCCAAGGTCTCGGGCATGCGCTCTCACGTAGCTCAGGGCCGCCTGGGCCGATTCCTTCATGACATCTCCCAGCTGGCCGGTAAGGATGAGGCTGCCCTTGCCCTTCATGGTAAGCGCCTCGGTAAAGAGGATCTCTCCGCCATACTCGGTCCATGCCATCCCGGTGGCAACTCCCACCTTGTGTTCCTTCTCGCTTTCGAGGGATGTGAACTTTTCGGGGCCGAGGTATTTTTCAAGGCTCTTCACGTTTATCGTGTAGGGGCCTTCCCTGGATGTTTGCACGATCTTCTTTGTTATCTTTCTGCAGACGTTGGCGATCTCCCTCTCGAGGTTCCTGACACCGGCTTCCCTCGTGTAATTTTTTATGATGGCTGAAATGGAGTCTTCCGAGAACTTAAGGTTAGTCTCCTTCAGGCCGTTTTCCCTTAGCTGCTTGGGGATGAGGAAATGTCTTGCGATCTCCTTTTTTTCCCACATGGTGTACCCGGGAAGGGATATGATCTCCATCCTGTCAAGAAGGGGTGCGGGAATGGAATACTCGGTGTTTGCCGTGGTAATGAAAAGGATCTTTGACAGGTCAAACTCTATCTCGAGGTAGTGGTCGGAAAAAGAAACATTCTGCTCAGGGTCGAGCACCTCAAGAAGGGCGCTTGAAGGATCTCCGCGGAAATCCTTTCCGAGCTTGTCTATCTCGTCAAGGAGGAAGATGGGATTATTGACGTTTACCTTCCTCAGGGACTGGATTATCCTTCCGGGCATCGAGCCTATGTAGGTCTTCCTGTGGCCTCTGATCTCTGCTTCGTCCCTCATGCCACCCAGGGAAATCCTTACGCACTTTCTCCCCATCGCCCTGGCGATAGATTTGCCAAGGGATGTCTTTCCGACTCCGGGGGGGCCCACGAAACAGAGTATGGGGCCCTTCAGCCCCACCGCCCTCTTCCTGACGGCAAGGTATTCAACTATTCTTTCCTTGACCTTATCCAGCCCGTAATGGTCCTCGTTGAGGATCTTTTCGGCATGGACGACATCCAGGTTGTCTTCGGTATTCTTCTCCCATGGAAGGCTTAAGAGCCATTCCAGGTAGGTCCTTATCACGGTGGCTTCAGGGGAGAGAGGCATGGTCTTTGAAAGACGGGAAAGCTCTTCGTTGGCCTTCTCCCTGGCGTTTGCAGGCATGGCCGTCTTCTTTATCTTATCCCTGAGCTGCGTTATCTCGTCGCTGTCGCCTTCCTTCCCGAGTTCCTTCTGTATCTCCTTGAGCTGTTCGCTCAGGAAATACTGCTTCTGGGTGTCCTCTATCTTCTTTATGACCTTGCTCTGTATCTTCTTCTGTACCTCGAGGACTCCTATCTCGCTGTTAAGTATGTCAATCAGCGCCTGGAGCCTCTGCCTGACCGGAAGAGTCTCCAGTATTAACGCCTTGTCCTTAAGCTTCAGGGGAAGGTATCCTGCTATGGTATCGCAAAGCCTTGATGCATCCTCAATGGAGGATATGGTCGAATAGAGTTCCTTGGGAACCGAGGTATTAAGTTCGAGGTACTTGTCGAGAAGTTCAAGAAGAAAACGCATGAGCGCTTCGTTCTCCTTGTTTTTCTCAGAGGATTCTTTTGTTTTTTCTATTGAAACCGAATATATCTTCTTATTCTTGGAAAAATCCTTTATGTATACCCTCTCAAGGACTTCCACAAGGATCTTCATGACCCCGGTCTGCTCCCTGACGCTCTGTATGATCTTGACTGCAACACCCACGGGGAAGACCTCTTCCAGCCCCGGGTCGTCAACCTGGGGGTCTTTCTGAAAGACCACCACGAGGTTTTCCTCGTTGGCAAGCGCCTCCTCCACAGAATTGAGAGAACGTGTCCTGCCCACGAGCAGGGGAACGACCATGTTTGGAAATACAACGAGGTCCCTGAGGGGTATTGCCGGTTTTATTCTCTGCTGGTTCTTTTCACTCTTTTTTAGTATGGCCATTTTTCCTTATCTTTGTGATTTTGGACGAATGTATTATCCTGTCGCCCAATCCGTATCTGACGGCCTCATCCGCGTTCATGAAATAGTCCCTTTCCGTGTCGGCCGCTATCGTCTTGACACTCTTGCCGGTGTGGATGGAAAGGGTCTCGTTTACTATGCCCCTGAGCCGCATTATCTCTTTTGTCTGTATGCCCACGTCAGTGGCAGTTCCCTCGGCCCCGCCCCAGGGCTGGTGTATCAGCACCCGGCTGTTGGGCAGAAGGCATCTCTTCCCCTTCGTGCCGCCCGCAAGGAGTATCGCACCCATGCTCGCCGCCTGCCCGATGCAGTAAGTTGCCACGTCGCAGGAGACGAACTGCATGGTATCGTACACGGCCAGGCCGGCGGTTATCGATCCGCCCGGCGTATTCAGGTACAGGTGGATATCCTTCTTATCATCCTCGTTCTGGAGGAAAAGAAATTCAGCTATGACGATATTCGCAAGGTGGTCGTCTATCGCCGAACCTATGAATATTATCCTGTCCTTGAGAAGGCGCGAATAAATGTCATACGCGCGCTCTCCCCTTTCCGAGTCTTCTATCACAAACGGAACGAGCTGGTTTTTCATTTTGTAAGTATCCTTTTTTCCTCGCCCGGCAGGATGACCTTTTCTATCACCTGGGAATTTTCCTTCAGGAAAGCGAAAGCCTTGTCTATCCTGATGTCGTCTTCTATTTCTGAAATTCTGCCGTCCTTCCGGAACTTCTCCTTCAGGTTGGCGGCGGGTTCTCCGACTGAACGGCCAAGGCTCTCTATCCTCGAGTCCACATCTTCCGGGGCCGCCTCTATCTTCTCGAGCTCGGCTATTTTGTCAAGGAGGAAATATTTCCTTATGTCGGCCTCTGCCAGCGGCTTGGCCTTGTCGAAAGCCTCCTGCGCCATCTTTTTCTTCTCTTCGTCCGTCTTCTCTTTAAGGTCCATCCTTCCAAGGTGTTCTTCCGCGTATCTTGCCGCCCTCTCCGTTACCAGCTTTTCTGGAACGCTGAATTCAGATTCCTTCAACAATCCTTCCCACAGTTCTTCTTCCTCTTCCATCGATGCCTTTCTCCTGCTGTAGCCTTCAAGCTGTTCCCTTATCTTGTCCTTCCATGCCTTCCTCTTCTGCGGATCTATCACGGCCGACTTGAACTCGGGCCTCTTTTCCCACTGTTCAAGCACTTCGTCAACTTCTTTTTCAGCCACGGGCTCAGGCTTTCTCTTCCTGACCGGGATACTCTTGTACTTCCTTATGACAACGTCCGGCTTAACCTCGGTGTAAACCTTGAATTTCAGGCCGGCATCTTCCAGGCTGACGTCGTAAATGGACGGTTCGACGATTGCATTTATCTTCTTTTCCCTGATAGCGTCGTAATAAAGATCGGATATGAGCCTCTTGAGAAGGTTCTCCCTTATATCATCGGCAAACCTGGTTACTATTATTGCCTCCGGGACTTTCCCCTTGCGAAAACCCGTCACCATCGCTTCTTTCTGTATCTCGCCGATTATCTTCTTCCTTTCCGAATCAACCTTCTCTTTGTCCACTTCGAATACCAGTTCCCTTCCGAGCTTCGATTTTTCTATGACTTCAACTTTCATTTTTTCTCCATTTATGAATTAGATGAAAATAAAGGTCCTGGGTTTCATTTTCCCCAAGAATTAAGAGTGTGTACACCGGCAATCGTACCTAAGGCAGCCGTTTTGGCATGTTGTATTTTGTATCATGCAACGCATCCTGCCGTCATTCCCTGACTACTGCTTACGGCAGAGCGGGGTACGGGAATCGAACCCGTATAATCAACTTGGAAGGCTGATGTTTTACCATTAAACCAACCCCGCTTGAAAAACGGTACGGCCCGGCTCGTGCCGGGCGGCCGGCAGAATAGCCTTAAGAAACAAGGACCTGCCGGATAAAACACATTGCAGTTACCGCGACCTAAGAGCCCGGTAACCTTCGCCTTTCATAAGTGGGCAGGGGAGGATTCGAACCTCCGAAGGCGTAAGCCGCCAGATTTACAGTCTGGTGCGATTGGCCACTCCGCAACCTACCCTTTGCATTATATTGTAAATGCCCGTTCCGCCGCAACGATTGTATCCTTTGAGACCCTCAAGGAAATGTGGGCACCTTCCACGATGGTTCCGGCTTTTCGTTCGAGACGAACATGCTGTCCCCATACGGCCTTGGTTCCCAGTTCTATAGTGTTGGCTCAAGGATAATTAACCATCACGCACGGAACAGGCAATTATATTTTACCTTCTTTTCCAAAAAATGTAAAATATATCACGGCAGTCTGAAGATTTACGGAAAAGAGATGCTCTTACATACTAAGAACTCACGAGAAACCGTCGAGCTGGGAAAGAGGATCGCCGGTATATTGAGGCGGGGAGATATCGTTGGATTCACGGGAGACCTCGGAAGCGGCAAGACAACGATGATAAAAGGCATGGTGTCCCGCCTTACCGGCATGAAAGCCAAGAGCCCCACCTTTGTCCTGGTCAACGAGTACCCGGGCAAGGTACCCGTTTTTCATTTTGACCTTTACAGGATAAAATATACAGAAGAACTCTCATCCATAGGGTGGGAAGAATATATCGGCAGGGGTATAATACTTGTCGAATGGGCCGAAAGGATAGAAAAGATTCTGCCGCCGGGAACCATTTTCGTGAGGATGGAGATTGAAAACGGGAAGAGAAAAATAAAGATAACCGGGCTGAAGGGAAGGATAGAGAATCCCCATCCGCAAAAAAAGTCCTGAAGATTTGAAGCTCTTGCCCCGGAGGCCATGAAAAAAAGCCGGATGCAGCCACCACGGTATAGCCGGTGGAACCAAAAGGCACATCCTGGCAAAACACGACTAACATGCCTTAGTCGGCATCCAGGGGCAAAGCCCGTAGCTTTCCGAGAAGGCGGGTAAAGGAGAAAAATGACAAGCAAAGAGAGAATATTGAGAGTATTGAACCACAAGATCCCTGACAGGGTGCCCGTGCATGATTCGGTCTGGAGCGCGACGGCCGGCAGATGGCACAGGGAGGGAATGCCCCAGGACATGTCCCCTGAAGAATACTTCGGTTACGAGATCAGGAATTTTGGATGCGACCAGACCCCCAGGTTTCCGGTGAAAGAGGTTGAAAAAAACGAAGAGTTCATAATAACGACAACTCCTTTCGGGGGCACCAGAAAGAACCACAGGGATTATTCAACCACGCCCGAGATAATAGACTGGCCCATAAAAACAAAGGAAGACTGGAAGGAGATCAAGAAAAGGCTGCTTCCCGACATGTCAAGGGTGGACTGGGCTTCCGGCCTGCAGGCGAACATGTCCGCAAACCACGCCGGAAAGTTTACCTGCTACAGCTGCGTCACGGGTTACGACGCCCTGCAGAATTACATGAAATCGGAGCAGATATTGATAAGCATGGCCGAGGATCCCGGCTGGATAAAGGATATGATAATGACGATCACCGAGCTTTCGATCGTCATGGCGGACCTTATGATAAAAAACGGATACAAGTTCGACGGCATGTTTACGTATAACGACATGGGTTACAGGAACGGGCTGCTCTTCTCCCCTGATACCTACAGGAAAACACACTACGAGGCCGACAGGCTTCTTTACGAATACTTCCACTCGAAGGGCATGAAAAACATACTTCACAGCTGTGGAAACGTCACTGAGCTTATACCTCTGCTCATAGAGGTCGGGCTCGACTGCCTTCAGCCCATAGAGGTTAAGGCCGGTATGGATATCATTTCCCTGAAAGAGAATTACGGAGACAGGCTTTCCTTCATGGGAGGCATAGACGTAAGGCTCATGGCTGAAGCCGGCCCGGAGGCAATCGAGGAAGAAATACGGATTAAGTTCGAGGCGGCAAAGAAGAATGGCGGATACATATACCATAGCGATCATTCGATACCCAAGAACGTTTCGTTCAGCCAGTATTGCAGGGTAATTGAACTGGTCAAAAAGTATGGGCAATATCCTGAATTCGAAGAAACCATGAAAAACGAAGCCGTCTCCGAACCACCGGCCGAAAGCAGGGAGGCCCGGAAAGGAAAGGCGGGAAGGAAACGGAAAGAGGAGACAACGGCCCCGGATGCCCCGAAGGAAACTCCGGCGGAGGAAAATCCGAAGCCCGTCAAAAAATCCGGACTCTTCGGCAGGAAGCAGGGTGAAAAAGACGCATCCGTTAAGAAACCCGAACCGGAAAAAGAGGTAAAGGCTGAAAGCGGGGAAGGAAGGAAAATGAGGCTTCCTTTCGGACGAAAGAAATAGCGCATCTCTCCTCAGACCTTTCAGGATGCCCGCATTTTGGGCCAAAGGGATTTAAATGGAAAAAGCAGTGGGGATCGACCTCGGGGGAACTTTTATAAAGGCAGGACTCACGGCGCGTGACGGAAACATAATAAAGAAGGAGAGTTTCCCGACCCTTGCAGAAAAAGGAAGCAGGGATGTAGTGTTGAAACAACTTGAGAAAGCGATAGATTTCGCGCTCGACGGGACAGGAGGCAAGGTTAAGGGGATAGGCATAGGAACCCCGGGAGTAGTCGATGACAGGGGTTACGTTTTTGATTCCCCGAACCTGCCCGGATGGGAAAACCTGCCTCTTAAGGATATATTCGCTGAAAAGTATTCTCTGCCGGTTGTCGTGGAAAACGATGTCAATACGATAGCCTGGGGGGAATACCTTTACGGGGCAGGCCGCGGAAGTAATACGATGATATGCGTCACGCTGGGGACCGGCGTGGGGGGAGGAGTCGTTAGCAACGGAAAGCTTCTCAGGGGAATGAAATACTCGGCCGTTGAGATAGGACACATGACCATTGACCACAGGGGGCCGCAATGCAAGTGCGGCAACTTCGGGTGCATAGAAAGGTTCGTCGGCAAGGATTACATAGTCGAAAGGGCGATAAGGGCGATAAGGGACGGCCGGGATACCCTGATAAAGACTCTTGCCGGCGGGATGATGGAAAATATCACTCCCAGGATGATAAAAGAAGCTTACGCCCTGGGAGACCAGGTTGCCGGCGAAATACTCCTGGACGTCGGCCTGTGCCTCGGGGCGCTCTTTACAAGCCTTGTCAACCTGCTGAATCCCGAGATCATTGTCATAGGGGGAGGAGTCTCCCAGGGAGCCGACCTGGTTTTCGAAACGATAAGAAAAACAATATCTGAAAGAGCCATGAAAAAGCTGGCTGAAAATGTCAGGGTCCTTCCGGCCGGACTCGGCAACGAAGCCGGCATCGTGGCTGCGGGCGCTCTCGTATTCCAGGAGTAAACCTTCCTTAAAATTCCATGAAGATATTATATTTCGGATGCGATTCGTTCGGCATACCTTCTCTCGGGAAGCTTTCCGCATCCCACGAGATAACGGCAGTGGTGACCTCTCCGGATAAACCGGCAGGGAGGGGCATGAAGGTGTGTTCCGGCATCGTCAAGAAGTGGGCACGCAGCGCGGGAGTGAAGGTTTTGCAGCCGGAAAAGCTCGACGGGAAATTTGCAGAGGTGCTGAAACCCATGGAAATAGACCTGATACTCCTTGTATCTTACGGTAAGAAGCTTCCCGCCTCCATACTCGGGATACCTTCTTTTGCGCCGATTAACGTCCATCCTTCCCTTCTTCCGGCCTACAGGGGGGCCGCTCCCATGGAATGGGCGCTGATAAACGGCGAAAAGGAAACGGGGATAACGGTAATAACCATGAGCAGGGAGATTGACAAGGGATGCATCCTTGCCTCCGAAAGAACCTCCATCGGAGAAAACGAGGATATATTCGAACTTAAAGAAAGGCTGGCGGCCATTTCGGCGCACCTGCTTCCCCGGGTTATCCGGGAGATCGGGGAAGGAAGGGCAAAA
Source organism: bacterium (assembly GCA_029548585.1). Classification (GTDB taxonomy): domain Bacteria; phylum Ratteibacteria; class UBA8468; order B48-G9; family JAFGKM01; genus JALNXB01. The sequence continues at coordinate 9,108 of JAKPNC010000110.1, forward strand.
GCGGTTCCACAGGAAGGCAGGCCGTCTTACACCAGGAAACTGACAAGGAAGGACGGGCTGATAGACTGGCAGAAATCATGCGAGGGGATACACAACCTCATACGGGGTGTTAAGGAGTGGCCCGGAGCGTACACGTTTCTGCCTGATCATGCAGGAAGCCGGTGCCTTAAAATATTCTCGAGCGAAAAGAACCGGCGGGATGGACGCTGCGGGAATCCCGGCGAGATAATCTCGGTTTCAGACCGGACGCTCGAGGTCTCGTGCGGCCAGGGAAGCCTCTTTATAAAAGAGGTTCAGGTGGAAGGCAAGAAAAAGATCATGGCCGGGGACTTTGCCAGAGGTTACAGGATAAAAGCCGGAATGGTCTTTTCAAAAGGCCGGAACTGCCCAGATGGACAAAATTGAAAAATTCATAGCTCGCCTGAACTCTTCTGAGTCGGCCGAAAACATTGCCTCCTTCAGGATGGTTGACGAAAAGGAAGGAGAAACCTTTCCATTTCCGGATTCGGTTGACCCCAACCTGAAAAAACGCCTGTCTGAGGCAGGCATTGACGGCCTCTATTCCCACCAGGCAGAGGGAATCGCGCATATCGGGCAAGGAAAGAACATCATAGTCACGACCCCGACAGGAAGCGGCAAAACCCTCGTGTACAACATTCCCGTAATCTCGAGGATAATGGAGAAAAAGGGAAGCAGGGCCCTATACATCTTTCCGACCAAGGCTCTCGCTCAGAACCAGCTCAGGACAATAAGGGAACTCGGGGATATCTCCGCGGAGATATATGACGGTGATACCCCGGGAGATGCGAGAAGAAGGATAAAGAATTCTCCGCCCGACATAATCCTCACCAATCCGGAAATGCTGCATCTCGGGATACTTCCTTTCCATCAATACTGGAGAGGCTTTCTCTCCCGGCTCGATTTTGTCGTCATTGACGAGGCCCACTCCTACAGGGGAATCTTCGGTTCCCACGTGGCCCACCTTGCAAGGAGGCTGAGGAGGATATGCGGACATTACGGCAGCAGCCCTCTTTTCGTGCTGCTGTCCGCAACGGTCAACAAGCCAGCCTGTTTCGCGGAGAAGCTCGTTTCACTGCCTTTTGAAAGCGTAGAAAAGAGCACGGCCCCCGAGGGTAAAAGGTATTTCATCTTCATGGATCCCGGGACAAAATCCCCATACTCCCTTGCAGTCAGGACATTCTCGGAAAGCATGATGTCAGGGCTTTCAACTATACTCTTCACAAGAAGCAGGAGATCCTCCGAGCTCCTCCAGATGTGGGCGCAGAGAAGCCTGTCGGGGATGGAGGAGAAGGTATCGGCCTACAGGGCGGGATACCTCCCGGAAGAAAGGAGAGAGATAGAAAAACTCATGTTTTCCGGCATGATGAAAGGGATCATATCCACCAGCGCGCTCGAGCTCGGCATAGACGTCGGCAGCCTCGATTGCTGCATACTTTTCGGGTACCCCGGCAGCATGACAAGCACGTGGCAGAGAATCGGGCGGGTGGGAAGGGGAAAGAAGAATTCGATAGTGGTGTTCATAGGCCTTGAAGATGCTCTCGACAGGTATTTCCTCAAGAAGCCCGATGAATTCTTCTCAATGGGTTTTGAAGACGTTATCATCAACCCGGAAAACCCTGTAATCCACATGGAACATCTGAAGTGCGCATGCTTTGAACTTCCCATCGAAGAAAAGGATTCGGCATTTTTCGGGGAAAATATGCATGGCATGCTCAGGGACGGTCCTTTTGCGATGACCCCGGACAGGAGTCGTTACTGTTACATCGGCAAACCGCCTCACAGGCAGGTCAACATGAGGACTTCAGGCGAAGCCTTTGCCATCGTCGAGGCGGGAAGCGGAAGAATAATAGGTGAAACGGAAGGAAGCAGGATATTTTCCGAATGCTACCCTGGAAGCATATACATCCACCGTGGAGAAAGATACGAAATAACCTCTATAGACATCGAAAAAAAGATTGCGGAAGCGGCAAGGACGAGGGCGGATTTTTACACCCAGCCAAACTGGTGGGAGAAGATAGAGATATTAAAACATGAATCTTCTCAAAAGGCCGGGTTTGAAATCAAGCTCGGTTCCATAGAGGTTACAACCCAGGTTACCAGTTATGAAAAGAGAAGCGAAAAGGATAAAAGCCTCTTATCCACCCACCAGCTAAGCCTGCCGCCGCAGAAGTTCCAGACAAGGGCGATGTGGCTGGAGATCCCGGGAAAGACGGTTCTTCGCTTCCAGGAGAAGAATCTAGACTTTCAGGGAAGCCTGCATGCCATGGAGCACGCAATCATAGGGATATTCCCCCTTGTCGTGACATGCGATCGGCGGGATATCGGGGGATATTCCTTCTATTTTCACCAGCAGACAAAATCTCCGGCAGTCTTCATATACGACGGATACCCCGGCGGAGCGGGAATCGTTGACCTCGCATATGAACGGCAGAAGGCCATCCTCGAATCGGCGCTTGAAACCGTCAGTTCCTGCAGGTGCGAGGAAGGCTGCCCTTCATGCATACAGTCTCCAAAATGCGGCAATAACAATAACCCCCTCGACAAGAGGGGCGCCATATTCCTTCTCGGCCTGGGCAGGGGCGGGAGCTTCGTCCCGCCGGAGTGAAACCAGGGAAAAGCTCAGGGAAGAGAAAGGAAGACATGGGAATACGGCCCAAAAAAGGGAGGAACATGAAAAACCTAAGAAAGAGCGCCGGAGATTCAGGATGGTTCACGGAAAGCAGGTTTGGCCTCTTCATCCACTGGGGGCTTTACGCCCTGCCAGCCAGGAACGAATGGGTCATGCACAACGAGGGTATACCGCCGGAAGAATACGAGAAAAAATACTTCCGCCATTTCGACCCTGACCTTTACGATCCCGGACATTGGGCCAGGGCCGCGAAAAATGCAGGGATGAAATACTTCGCCGTGACGACAAAACACCACGACGGGTTCTGCCTCTGGGATTCAAAACTGACCGGATACAAGGCCCCGGCATCCCCTGCGGGAAGGGACCTTCTTAAGCCCCTGCTGGAGGCATTCAGGAAGGAAGGATTCAGAACCGGGCTCTACCACTCGCTTCTGGACTGGCATCATCCGGATTATGTCAGCGATCCGGCAAAACACGATATGCCGAAATACGTGGAATACCTGCACGGACAGGTAAGGGAACTTCTGACAGAGTTCGGCGTCATTGACCTCCTCTTCCTCGATTTTTCCTCAAGGAAACCTGATGGGACAGGAAAGACGAGGGAGGATTGGCAGAGCGAAAAGCTGTACGACATGATAAGAAAGCTCCAGCCCGGTATAATGCTGAACGACAGGCTCGACCTGGAAGAGGGATGGGACATAAAGACGCCTGAACAGGTTCAGCCGAGGGAATGGGTGGCGATAAACGGTCAGCCTGTCGTGTGGGAAGCCTGCCAGACCTTCTGCAACTCGTGGGGTTACCACAGGGACGAATCCCCGTGGAGGGATACTGACGAGATCGTAAGAACCCTCGCAGACTGCGTGAGCAAGGGAGGCAACCTTCTTCTGAACGTCGGTCCCACAGGAAGGGGTGAGCTTGACGAAAGAACGCTGAAAAGGCTCGAAGGAATAGGACGATGGATGAAAAATCACGGAAGGGCGATTTACGGGTGCACGAAGGCTCCGGAGGAATTCAAAAATCCCGCCGACTGCAGGCTTACTTACAATCCCGTGAAAAAGAGGCTTTATGTCCATTTATTCGCATGGCCTTACAGGCACCTCTGCCTCGACGGGACTGCATACTCTGAAAGGATTGAATACGTCCAGCTCCTCCATGACGCCAGCGAGGTTAAGACTGAACTCACCGGAAACGGTCCGGGTTCTCCATTCAACGGGACAAAGGAAGAAAAGGGAGTCAGGCTGACCCTTCCCCTGAAAAAGCCGGATACGATCCTGCCCGTACTTGAGATTTTCCTGAAGTAGCTTCTTCACGGGCAGGAACCTGGAGAAAAGAATTATCCTTGATTTTTTCCATGGATTTGCGTATAATTGTTTCTTCATTGGAGGAACAATGTCATTAATAGTGCAAAAATACGGGGGCAGCTCCCTGGCAACAACAGAAAATATAAAGTACGTCGCAAAAAAAATCGTAGATCGCAAGAAGCAGAAAAACAAGCTTGTGGTCGTTGTATCCGCGATGGGCAAAACGACCGACAACCTGATAAAGATGGCGGAAGAAGTACACCACTGCCCCCCCGAAAAGGAGATGGACATACTTCTTTCCACGGGCGAGATGGTATCGGTTGCAATGTTATGCATGGCTATCGAGGAGATGGGAGAAGCGGCCGAAGGCTTCGTGGGCCACTGCGCCGGCATAAGAACCGACAATTTCCATACCAAGGCCAGGATACAGACCATAGAGCCTTCAAGGATCATATCCGAGCTGAAAAAGGAGAGCATCATTGTGCTTGCAGGGTTCCAGGGTATCAGCCCCGATAACGATATAACAACCCTGGGCAGGGGTGGATCAGACCTTACGGCCGTTGCCATCTCAGCGGCCATCAAGGCCGATCTGTGCGAGATATACACCGACGTCAAAGGCATATACACAACAGACCCTCACCTTCTTCCCAATGCAAGGCTGATCCGGGAACTCTCCTACGAGGAACTCCTCGAAATGTCTTCGGCTGGAGCCAGGGTAATGTTTTCAAGGGCCGTGGAATTTGCCAAGAAATATAACGTCCCTTTCGTGGTAAAATCAACATTTGCAGAAAAAGGAGAAGGAACTATGGTCAAGGAAATTCTTTTGAAAGAGGGTGCGGACGTATCGGCGGCGGCTCTTGACGAAAAACAGGCAAAGCTGACCATATTCAGGGTTCCGGACAGGCCAGGTATTTCATCCAGGATATTCTCTTCCCTTGGAAAGGCGAACATAAACGTTGACGTGATAGTGCAGAGCGTGAGCAAGGAGAAGTATGCCGACATATCTTTTACGGTAAACATCTCCGAGGCCGAAAAGGCTTTCTCCATTATAAAAGAGGTTGCAAAAGAAATCAATGCCGGTAATACATCCTGCGACATGGAGGTTGCAAAGCTCACGATAATAGGGATAGGCATGATGCACCATGCGGGCATTGCCGGAAAGATGTTCAGCGCGCTGGCCGATGCAGGGGTCAACATCGAGATGATAAGCACTTCCGAGACAAAGATATCTTGTATAGTAAAGAGGTCGGAAGGCAAGAAGGGGCTCAAGGCCGTCCACAGGGAATTCCTCGAGAAATGAGATTATACCTGCCTGGCACTGCAATATCCGAAGATTAATCCATCGCAGATACGTTGGGGTATGAACTTTTTCAAACCTTTATTTTGTCCCAGGGCAGAGATTCCTGCCCGAGACGGTCCAGGTAACCTGAAGAAGGCAGTCCTCTCTCCAGAAAACTCTGCTCCCACAGCCCGTAGTTGAAGAATTCGTCCCAGTTTTCCATCCTTCCGCCTCTTTTACGGACATCGAGGATGACATCCGAAAGCTTCTCATCCCCCCTGCCGAGAAAGGCTTCCACCCTGCTCATTTCGTAGGAATGGAATGTAAGCCTGGTGAACCTGCTGTTCCTCACCTTTGAAACTATGATATTCTTCCTGTGGGTGTATTCCTCCTGCGAAATGAACCTTTCCCTTTCAAACCTGGAATGGGGTTTGGGCACAAAGGTATTGAAGGATGCCTTTATGGAGATGATCCTGGAGAGCTCGTTGATAAGCCGGGCCGAATCAAGAATGTCTTCTTCAGTTTCTCCGGGAAGTCCTACCATGAAATAAAGCTTTATCTGTTTCCACCCGCTCTCTCTTGCCTTCAGGGCAAGTTCCACCAGTTCGCTGTCTTTTATCCTCTTGCCGATGGAGAACCTGAGTTTTTCACCCGTTTCGGGAGCAAAGGTAAGCCCCGTCTTCTTTATTTCCCTTAGCCTGCTGGCAAGCTCGAATGAAAAGGTGTCTATCCTTACGGAAGGAAATGATATCGTAACCCTTTTTTTTCTGAACATGGAAAGCAGCCCGTCCACTATTT
>JAKPNC010000129.1 GCA_029548585.1 bacterium
GTATTTGCCTTGTCGGGGACAGAAAGCAATCCATATACAGGTTCAGGGGCGCCGAAAGCGGCATTTTTGACATTGCCAGGGAATCGATGGCCGGTTTTCTGAAGGAGGAACACCTCAGGAAGAATTACAGGAGTTCTGGCAAGATCATAGATTTCGTAAACAGGGTATTCAAGGATATCTTTCCCTGGAACGAACAGAATCTTGAAAGGGGACTCCGGGGGGAAGCCGGGTCATCCGTCGAGATTAAAATAATCCATGGCAGCGGCGCCAAGGAGGAGGAATACGACTGGGTTATAGGCCGCATCATGCACCTGGTTGAAAATAGTGTCCCCGTCTGGGACAGGCGCCTTGGAAGGTCAAGGCCTATCGATTTCAGGGACATTGCCATATTGATGAGGGGAAAGTCGGGCGCCAAATTTCCCCTTCTCGAAGGGAAGCTGAAAGAGGCCGGACTTCCATTCGTTATTCTGGGTGGAATAGGTTTTTACGGGGAACCCGAGATAACCTTTCTCCTTTCCGTTCTTTTCGCCGTTGCGGATTCTTCCGACACATTTTCTCTCTGGGTCCTGGCCAATTCAATCCACAGGATTTCACCGGAGGATATCGGGAGATGGAGAGCCTCCCTTGTCAAAGAAGAGCTTTCCATGGTCTTTGAAAGGATAATGAAAGAGATAGGATTCATGGACGGCCTGAGCACCCAGCAGAAGGCAAACGTTGAAAAATTTCTCATGGTTCTTGAATCATGGCAGCACATGCCGCTTTACAGTGTTGCGGCTAACCTCAGGGATCTTGCGCTCAATTTCGACGAACCCAAAGCAGACATATTTTCTGTCACCCAGAATGCCGTTAGAATCCTCACGGTCCACGGCGCAAAAGGACTCGAGTTCCCGGCAGTTTTCCTGGTCAACCTGGAAGACGGCAATGTTTCGGTCAGGGAAAGGGTGCTTTACAGCAAGACGGAAGGTTATTCCCCTTACGCCTATTTTTTGAAGAAGGAAGCCGGCAAGGAAGAGGAAGAGTCTTTCAGACAGGCCCAGGAGGAGGAAGAAACCAGGGTGTTGTATGTTGCCCTTACCAGGGCCTGCAACTACCTTTTCATTTCGGGGCAGCATAAGAGCGGCCCTTCCAGGCTCTGGCTTCACATGATTGAACCTTTAGCGGAAGATTATCCCCACGCCGACCTTTACGGTACCGGCAGGATAGCAAAGGAAGAATCACGGGAAGAGAAGGAGACGCTTATACGCTTGCCCGACGGCCTCTTCCTCACGTCCTACAGCCGCGAGGCAGATTCTTTCTATTACAGCTACGAGAAGACAATGGCAGGACAGGTCATCCACAGGCTTATCCATGACCTGTCCACGGGGATGATAGGATTCGACAGGGATTCTTTTCTTGAAAGGGCAGATTTCTACCTGCGGAAAACCGGGCTGGACAAAAAAAGGGGGATGAAAGATTCCTTCTCGGACATTTTCGGCAGAATTGAAGGAAATCCATGCATCCGGGAAGTGGTGGAAAAAAATATCGAAGGGGTTTCATTCTCGGAACTTCCTTTCGTGGTGAGGAAGGGAGACCGTATATACGAGGGTTTCATAGACAGGGTCATATATGAAAACGGGGTTGTCTCCCTATACGACTACAAGACCCGGGGCTCCATTCCTTCACGTTATTCCGAACAGATGGACATATACGGGCTGGCTGCAAAAAAGATCTTCAAAACGGATCAGGTCAAAAAGTATGTAATCTTTCTCATGGAAGGCAGAATATGTGAAATCAAGTAAGGAAATGTCCCGGGCTGTACGTCCGCCAGAAAAGGCGATCCGGTTACCATGTGAATAATTTCTTCAGGACGATGTAGACGAAAAGGACCGCCAGGAAGAACGACAGGATCGTAAAGATAAAAGGAGAAAGGACGCTTTTCAGCATCACGAGCGTGAAGATTGCGGCGAAAGGTAAGGCGAACCCCTTTACTATCCACTTCCTGATGTCTTCCCTGTTTTTCCCGACATCTTCCTTGAGGGCAAGAACGACTTTCCGGCTTGTGCCGCATTCCTTGCACCTGTCTGAGCCGGCAGGATTATCCTTGCGGCATTCCCTGCAGATCCACACCTCTCCTTTCTCTATCCTGACCTGTTTTGATGCAAGCTTTATTTTCTGAAGGGATTCGGGAGTGGCTTCTATATCGTAGGCCTTTCTGTAGTAATAAAGCGCTTTTTCGTTTTCGTCATTTTTAAAGTATATATCCCCCAGCATGATGTAAGAAACCGGGATGTCAGGCCTTCTTTTGATTGCGTCGAGATAATGCCGGATATCTTTCCTTGTCTGGGCAGACTCGATCCCTTTTTCTGTGAACCTTGATACCATGCTTACAATTGCATATGCGGCAGGTATAAGCAGGATAGGAAGAAAGCTTGTCCGCATATGCCTCATGTTAAGGCTGTGAAGGATGAAAGCGGCCACAGTGACGGCTGACAGGATGAAAAACTGTATGCGGTTCATCTCTTCTTCCGTATACTTGTCAAAAACGAGAAAATAATATTCCATGGCAATAGCCATGTAGACAAAGACTAAGAACAAGCCGAGAAAAAATCCTTTTTCCATTTTATTCCTGCCATTTTTCGAAGTGAACCATCTCTTCAAAACACTTCTTGTTTTCCGGCTGGCTGAAAGACCCTTCGTCTGCAGGGTATCCGACCGGGGTCAGAGCAACGACGTTAATGTCCCGGGGCAGCTCCAGGAATTCTTTTATGCCTGCGTTGTCAAAAGAGCCGATCCAGCAGGTGGCAAGTCCTTCAGCCCTCGCCGCAAGGATGATATGGTCGGCTACGATGGCCCCGTCCACGAGCATCCCGTATTCTCCCATGTATCCGCCCCTGTTTTTCTTCACATTTCTTGCGCAGACTGCAATAATGACAGGAGCACTGGCCATGAAAGACTGGCCGTTGCACAGTGAAGCCAATGCCGCTCTTCTGCCCGGGTCCTTGACTGCGACCACGCTCACCTCGTACGGCCTGCTTGCGCTCGGGGCCGCCCTGCCAGCCCCGAGAATCCTGAACAGGATCTCACTGGGTATTTCTTCCTGGCGAAATTTCCTTATGCTTCTTCTCGTGTTTACCACCGAGTAAAATTCCATTGAAGCTCCTTATCCTCACCCATTTTTATATGCTTTAATTATTTTTTGACTGTACGTGATGCATCAGAAAAGAGAATCCCTGTACTCTGTATCAGCTTCCTTCTCCTTTTTCTCTGCCGAATCAGAATCTTTCTCTTCATGCCGGATGTATTTATCCGGGAGAGTACTTTCCTTCCTGCCTGCAGGTTCAAGCGCATCCGAAAGCCA
>JAKPNC010000133.1 GCA_029548585.1 bacterium
TGATGCATATTCTCTTCTGCCGACCGATGGCCGGACCTGCCTTTTTGGAAGGTTTACCCTTATTATTCTTGTCCTTGCAGCCTTCTCAATTACTCTAAGCTGGCCGTGTTCCGCAGGGATAACGAGGGTTATTGCTATGCCAGACTTTCCTGCCCTGCCCGTCCTGCCTATCCTGTGGATGTAACCTTCCGTGGTGGCGGGAACAGAGTAGTTGATAACATGCGAAATCCCCGTGATATCCAGTCCCCTTGCGGCAACATCGGTTGCAACGAGTGTGGAAATTCTTCCTTTCCTGAATTTCCCCATCACTTCATCCCTCGCGGACTGCGAGAAATCGCCGTGAATCGCCCCGACCCTGAATCCTCTGCGGAGAAGGTCCCTTGACACCCTATCGACGACCCTCCTTGTGCGGCAGAAAACGATGGAAAGGGAAGGCTTTTCTTCAACGAGAAGATCCGCCAGAACATCCGCCTTTTCTCTCTCGTTAACAATGCAGAATACCTGTTTGGTCTTTTCAACGACAGGCTGGCTTACATTTGCCCTTATTTTTTCCGGTTCAACCATGTACCTTGTCGATATGGATATTATATCCTCGGGCATTGTTGCGGAAAAAAGCATGGTCTGCCTTTCTTTGGGAATATTCCTGATAATCCTTTCCATATCATTTATGAAGCCCATGTTAAGCATCTCGTCCGCCTCATCGAGAACAAGCAGACGGGTATTATTCAATATGAGGGTCTTTCTCTCCATGTGGTCTATTACCCTGCCCGGAGTTCCCACAAGTATATCTATCCCTTTCCTGAGCCCCTTTATCTGTCCGAATATGGGCTGTCCCCCGTAAACTGCCATTGCCCTGGTACCCTTTACGCCTCCTATCTTATTCAGTTCGGATGCAACCTGGACTGCAAGCTCCCTTGTTGGCACGAGTACGACCGCGTAAGGACTGCGGCTGCCTGCTTTCGGACATTTTTCCACAAGAGGTATCCCAAAGGCGGCAGTCTTCCCCGTCCCTGTCTGGGCGACCCCAATGACATCTTTTCCATCAAGCAGCGGACCCATAACTATCTTCTGTATGGGCGTAGGTTCTCTGTAACCCATGGAATCCACGGCTTTTAAAACTTTTTCCGACAAACCAAAATCACTAAATCTTTCGTACATTCTTCTCCTGTTTCGCCATTTAAAGGCGGTTTCATATCCTTAAAGGCATCCGGGAAGCCTGACGGTCTCCTTGATTCACAATAGACGGGCTTAAACGATTTAAGCCTTTTGCACAAAGAGAAGGCGTTCCAAGAAATGTGAAAGTGAGAGCTTGCATGCAGGATGGTCTTCAGGCATATTTTATGTATGAAGAGGGCAGCGACACAGAAGCTTACCAAGTCACGATATCCTTTTCGGTATATAAGTGTACCCCTAAAGCAGGCAGGTTGTCAATAGATGATGATTTCAACCTCTTAAGGGAGATCAGGGAGATCCTTATAAAATGAGAATAAACATTACTGATTGGACTGTGATGTGTTTTAATAAGGAAACAAAAAAATAATCCCTGAACATGATATGGTTCTCCGTGATATAATAATGAATGTCTCATCGCGTATTTCATAAGAATCATTAAAACGGAGGGAAAATGGTTATCGGAGTGGCAAGGGAGATAAAAAATGAGGAATACAGGGTGGGACTCCTGCCCCGGCAGGCAGGTATTCTAAAGATGAAGGGACACCGTGTGATGGTAGAAACAAAAGCCGGAAGAATGGCGGGATATACAGATGACATGTACAGGGATAACGGCGCCGAAACGGTTCCCCGTGAAAAGCTTTTCTCTTCCTGCGATATGATAATAAAGGTGAAGTGCCCTCTCGAACCGGAATACGATCTTTTAAAAAATGGACAGATTCTTTTCACATACCTCCATTTCGACGAAAACATACCCGCAGAGAATATCCTGAAGATGGTCTCACGCAAAATCACGGCCATAGCATACGAATGGGTCATCGAAAAAGGAGAGGCCGTCCTTCTAAAGCCCATGAGCGAGATCACCGGCATACTTTTCGCATTGCAGAGCATGAGAATCCTGATGGAAAGCAAAGGAATCATCCCGGCAGGTTCCATGAACGGCATCCCCGATCCTTCGGCAATAGTCATAGGGATGGGACGCATAGGCTCCAACGCCGCCAGGATTCTTTTGGCCAACGGTTTCTTCGTGACAATCGTTGAAAAAGATACCGGCAGCATCGAGGAAAGAGCGGCCAAATACATCGGCAGGGAGGCATGGAGAATGACAAAGGATAAGAGGAAAGTGATCCCGTTCGACACCCTCAACCCATCTTCAACCGTTGAAGAGATAAAGGAGTTGCTTCCTTCATGCGACATCCTTATAAACTGCGCAGTCAGGGGAAAAGATCTGCCTAAATCGAGGATGGAATACCTTGTGACCAGGGAGATGGTATCCACCATGAAAAAGGGAAGCGTCCTGTGCGATGCCACCGCATGCGACAGGGACATGATTGAGACATCCGTTTCAAGCGAAAAGCTGAATGAAACCTACGAGGTGGACGGCGTGGTCCACTACAGCTGCGACCATATACCTTCCCTGGTTCCGGGAACTTCTTCCGAAATGCTCTCCTCAAGCACATTCCCCTACGTAGAAACCATTGCCGGCATGGGATTTGAAAAAGCTGTTAAGGAGAAGCCGTCATTGTTGGGGGCAGTCATGTGTCACGACGGACGCCTGACCCACGGGCTGACTGCGGAAAAGAAGAAGATGGAATGGACCAATATCGGAAGCCTTCTCTGATTTGATTCTTTCATTTGCCTGTGTATAATATTAAGAAAGTGTGGCCCATTATATGTCATGCTCCTTCTTTCTGAGCATTCGGAATATTAAACCACACGAGTCATACTCCTGGAAGGGCGTATTTTCATGATAAAGTTTAAATCCGTGTAACTCATGTAAAAAAAAGGACGGCACACATGTACGATATATTGATAAAGGACTGCCAGGTAGTTGATGGAACCGGAAAACCCGCATATAAGGGAAGCATCGGAATAACAGGAACGAGAATAACCGCCATGGGCGACCTCAGGGAAACCTCTAAAGTAACCATTGAAGGAAAAGGGCTTGTTGCATGTCCAGGCTTTGTAGACCCCCACAGCCACGCTGACAGGGCTGTCATGCATGATCCGGTTGCAGGAAACCTGCTGGCACAGGGTATTACAACCTTCGCAGGAGGAAATTGCGGTTCAAGCCTTGCCCCGCTTAACCCGGGAGAATATGCCGGTGAACTCATAAAAAACTCCGGCGCCCCGGAAAATTCTTCGTGGACTACCTTCGGAGAGTTCCTGGAATACGTAAAAGATCACACCATTGGACCCAACTACATCCCTCTGGTAGGCCACAATACCATCAGGAGGAGCGTCCTTGGAAGAAATTATGCGAAGGAATCAACCGCCTCTGAACTCTCCAAAATAAAGGATATGCTTAAAGAATCCTTTGAAAGCGGGGCTTTTGGCGTAACAATGGGGCTTGACGGGAACATGCCCGGCCATTTCGCGGGGATAGACGAACTTGTCGCCGTGGCATCTGTTGCACGGGAATATGGGGCCCTTTTTTCACCCCATACCAGGCACCACCAGAACCAGTGGCCGGCGGATGAACCCCTGGAAAGCGCCTACGGGATATTCGATGCCCCGGCAGGCGAGATAATAACCGGCAGGTATCACGGTCTCATTGAGGCCGTGGAAATCTGCCGTATGGCAGGACTTCCGAGGCTTCACATTGCCCACATGACCCCGGCGTACATAATACCCCAGCCTCATCCCGGTTACGTTGACGAAGCTCTTGCCCGTGCAACCATAGAGGAGATAATTGAAAAGGCAGAGGCCGAAGGCATTGATATAACGTACAACGTGATACCCTCGGAAAACAGTATCGGCGGAAGGCAGAAGATAATAGACGCCTTCTTCGGAAAAACGATGAACCTGCCCAGGTGGATAAGGGAGATGGATCCGGAAACCTTTTCAAGAGAGCTTAAAAACGCCCCCTTCAGGCAGAGGGTGAGAAACCTCATGCTTTCGGGCAAGATGAAGGTATTCATGGTTCATCCTTTGACCGATCCTTACTGGGCGGACGACTACATGGTCCTCGACTGCTCCGTCAGGGAATACGAAAACAGGACAATATGGGAATTGGCCAGGGAACGGGAGGCAGGCTACACGATAAAAGCCGTTTACGAGGAATCGTTTAACGTGCTCTTCGACATACTTTCGAAAGATCCGGATGCCACATGGACCCTGGTAAAGGATAAGCGGGAGCTTGGCTGTTACCATGTATTCCTCGCCCACCGGCTGGGGCTTCCATGCACCGATTACGTTCATCCGCCGGCGGCAAAAGCGTCAGATTCCCCTTCCCAGCGTACAATCTACGGCATTGCTCCAAGCCTGTGTACCATGTTTCTCAAGTATCTCGATACCATGGTCACAAGGAAAAAGATCCTCTCCCTCGAAGAGGCCATCAGGAAGATCACTTCTTTCCCGGCCGTTAAGATATTCGGACTTACGGACAGGGGGGTGCTCAGGGAAGGGGCTTTTGCAGACGTGGTTGTCATGGATTTTAAAAACCTTGAGGTACCGGAAGATTACAGGAACCCGCACCAGGTTTCACGCCAGGTAAAGAATGTCATCGTTAACGGCA
>JAKPNC010000140.1 GCA_029548585.1 bacterium
CGGCTTTCAGGGCTTTTACAGCAAAAGGCGCGTGCTGGTGAAAGTAGTTTGCCAGGACCACCGCATCCATGTCATGTTCAAGGAATTTATCGTAATCCGTATAGGTTGTCACATTGAGCTCTTTACCAAGTCTGTTCAACCTTTCTTCCCACGTGTCGCACAGGGCGACAAGCTTCATGCCGAGAGGTTCTACCGCTCCCCTTGCAAATCCCGAACCGCGCCCCACTCCAACCACTCCCACTTTTATTGCCTTTTTCACTGACATAGATTGCTCCTTGCGCATACTTTTGCGCTTTTTCAAATAATTCCACACTATCACAAGAAATCTTCAAGACATCCAGCCTGCTGGGCGCCATAAACATCCCTGTCACAGGGAGCGCCAGAACTGATCTTTCTCGGGAAAAGTATCTTTACGGCGAGAGCGGCGGGAAATACCAGTATATCCACTTTTTCTTCAGCCAATTCATATCGTTCTGAGACGGTTTTTTTATTGATAACCCCTGACTTGACCGCATCGTCAAACTCTTCTTTAGTGTCAAACATTATGTCTATAGTTATAAGAAAGGGACCCGCATTCTTACTGCGGAAAACTTCCGCCTTTTCTTGCATTTTTTTCATTTCTCATACCTCCTTAAATTCCACAGGAAAGAAGGAACCTGCGTCCTCTGTCTCCATAAGATGATATACGCAGAACTCATATATGGCGCCTCCCGGAAAGTCTGAAGGAGAAAAAGGAAAGGCTATGTTGCCGGCGGTTGATTTTCTCCCTTCAAACCCGAAATGCAAAGCCAAAGAGCGGGCAAGGGCGCAGACGGTATCCGCCTTTTCCTGAGTCCGGGCAATGGCCTCGATTAAAATACCCACCTCGTGAAGAGGCTTTTCCCGCAAAGGCTCGATACTGCCCAAAACCCCATCCCTTCCGTAAAAGCGGAAGTTGAGCATGTATCCTTCTTCAACAATCACCGCAGGCAGCATCTCCCTTGTTTTTTCGGAAACGTATTTCTCCATGTTATCAAGATTTTCGATGACATCCCTGCTCCTTATGCCTCCCATGGATATGGTATGGTAACCTCTCTTCACTACTCCTTCAAGCTTTATTGTCTGTAAGCCATGGCAGGGTTTGAAACGGCTTCCCGACACCCTTACCCTGCGGCCGCTCTCCTGTTGGAAAGTGCATCCGGAAAGGTCAACGTAACCCTCCGGCTCGTAGAATCCGAAGGGGCTTGCCTGTTCGTAAAGGCTGTGGGCGGCAACCGAAATCTTCGTGCATCTTCTTGAATGATTTGCCGGTTCCACTTCAAAGTAATCTCTGCCGATGCTTCCGCACATGCAGTCGCTTGCTGAAGCGGGGATGCCTGCCAGCGCGCCGCATTCGAGTATCTTGGCAAGATGGTATGAAAGGCCGGGATCATAACCCTTCATTATGGGATAAGCGGCAAAAACGGCCGTGTCGCATGCCCGGCCGGCAAGGATTATATCCGGATTCCCCCTGAACGCCTTTATAAAGGGATCCACGCCCATCTGCCCCACGATCCTCACGGTCTTATCAACAATATCCGCGGTAAGTTGAGGAACGGTTTCACCGAGAGGTTTAATCCTCTTTTCCTTCAGGGCTTTTTTTACGGCTTTCTTCTCTATTCCGGCATGTATGAGGGCAAGCTTGAAAGAGACAGATTTTTCTTTTGATATGTCCTTTATTATCTCTTCGACAAAACGGAGGTGAGGTTCGCCGCCCGATGTCCCGGCGCTTCCTATTACCAGGGGAATCCCTGCTGCAAGCGATGCTTCAATGGCAAGGGAAAGGTCCCTCTTCACCTGTAGTTTTTTTGTCAGGGATTTTCCGCTTCCAAGGTAATAGGGGCCAGGGTCGGAAGAACCCGCGTCGACACCAATAAAATGAGGGCTTCTTTTCATCCCCTCTTTAAGGCTTTCAGCCGGAAATCCGTAACCGAGAAGCCCGTTCAAAGACAGAATCCTGATCTCTTCTCTCTCTTTCATTAAGCATTGCCTCCCTGGAAAACACAGTTCCACAAGCAAAACACCATGCAATGCATGGCTTCTGCCAAAAGTTATCAAAGGTTATTTGACGAATTTTATGAATCCGGCGTTCTCTATCCTCCAGATGGCATCCCCCGTTGGCACCCAGGCGAACCAGCCGCTTCTTTTCGAAACACCAATGTTAAAAGCCAGCTGGTCAACTTCTGAAGGATTTATGCCTATACTGCTTAAAGGTATCTTCATCTCGGACATCCAGCTCTGGTTTTCTTCGTCCATGAGAAGACGCTTATATTCAATAGATTTCTGGATATTTTGTACAGTTTCAAAAGGCATTTTGAAATTATCTTTCACTTCAACCCTGCCATCGCCGTATCCCCACACGACGTATATGGGGCCCGTAGGCATGTCTTCAAGCCACCAGCCCCTGCTGTGGGCGCCCGTCTGGCTTTCTATGGCAATCTCAAAAACAGGAAGATGTTTCTTAATCCGTTCAGGCATCCCCGTATTCCACGGATCCGGTTCATGTAATGTCGCTATGTAAAGAAAATTCCTGTCGTAATATAAACATGAATATGTATCCGGGCCTTTCTTGTCTCCGCCCTGGAAATGTTTGTTTATCAGCATGGCTTTCTTCTTATCAAATAACCCGGGCCATTCGTCTTTCCCCGTTTCTCCATCTATGATGATCGGCTTTTGCGCCGGCAGGATTTCATACGTCAAAGGCTGGCTGATCCTTTTTAAGGCTTTCATGGCCGCCTTAATTTCACTTGCGGCGTTCCAGTCGGACTTATAGTATTTCCCGATATCCTGCGCCGTTCTCTTAATTGGCCAGCTTGCTCTCAACCCGTCCTCGTATACTCCTGTTTTATCCGCCTTCACAGGATCGCATCCCGTGATACCGAAGACCGGCGCCCCAGGCCTCAGGGTGAAATCCATCTTTTCCTTATCCCTGAACATGGGATCCTGGCCGTCCCAGTTGTTCCGGAAAAGGGTGGTTTCCTTCGTATCGCTGCTGAAGGAAACAAAACGGCCGCCCGTATTCATGTTCCTCTCTATGATGCTGCCCTGGATTTTCCCCCACCCCGCAGGTTCATGTTTTATCAGTTCGAATATGGGGGGATACCTGTAACTCCAGGGAGGCTGTTTTGTCCTGAACATTTTATGGTACACGGCCAGGTGGCTCATTGTTTGAAGGTTGGGTCCCGCATCTATGTTCAGATCTTTGCAGAAGATGTATGACCTGTCGCTCTGCCCTATCCCTGTCCCCTCCCCGTCAATAAAGATGTTATTGTTAAGGTAATTTCCCGGAAAAGTGCTTGATATGCCCGTTGGAACCCTGTAAAAGATATTCTTTTCTATCACCAGTCCCGAATTCATGGCGTCTATGTGTATGGCGTTCAGGCCGTGGGTAAGGTTTGGAGAAGAATGTGTGCTTACATGGTGGAAAAAGTTGTTTCTTATAACAGTTCCCCTGTTCATGAGGGCCGTCCTCTCTCCGTATATGTACATGGCCCCGAGCTCCCTTCCTTCATAAACAACGTCGTGCATATCGTTGAATTCTATGACATGGTCGTTTTCGTCAAAGTATATCCCCTGCATGGGGCTGTCGTGTATGACGTTATGGGATACAATCTGGCCGGTTCCTTCTATCCACAGGGCGGTCCTGTATCCGCCACAGAACCTGTTGAAACGGTATATGTGGTTATTCTCAACGATATGCCTTGCGGGTATGAGTTTTGTCCTGTCTCCGCCGTTGAGGGAGACCCCGCCTTCGCCCATGTCATACATGTCGCATCCGACAACCGAGTGGTTCCAGCCGCTTTCTATTCTCACCGCAAATTGTCCGGTATTTCGTATGGTTGAACCGGCAACGAGATTCTCCCTTCCTCCCCTGATCTCAACCCCGCTCCTCCATGTTCCCTCGACAACCAGCCCGAACAGGATTATATCAGATGCGTTGTTGAAGCTGACAACAGGTTTATCGAGAGTGGTTGCTATGACCTCGCTCTTTTTTATTTCTCCGGGAGGATAAAAATAGAGTTTTCCGGTTTCCCTGTCAAGATAGAATTCTCCCGGAACGTCAAGTTCGCTCAGTATATTGTAGACGTAATACGGATGGTCTTTTGCAACGGGAGCCACAGCAAGCCACCTGTCGGCATCGGGAAGGGTATCGGGCAGAAGGTTTATCACTTTCTTTTCCGTGTCTATCTCCCCTATCTTAACATGTATGAGGGAATAAGGCTGATTCCCCCCGAGATAACCCTTCA
>JAKPNC010000145.1 GCA_029548585.1 bacterium
CCTCTGAAAGGGCTGAAGATAGGCTGCTGCCTCCATATCACCACCGAGACGGCAAATTTAGTGACAACCTTGAGGGATGCCGGGGCCGAAGTTTACCTTTGCGCATCCAATCCTCTTAGCACGCAGGATGATGTTGCCGCCTGCCTTGTAAGCAAGGAAAAGATAAGCGTCTTCGGTAAAAGAGGCGAGGACAGCAAAAGCTATTACCGCAACATCGGCATGGTAATGTCCAAAAAACCTTCCGTGGTCGTGGACGACGGATGCGACCTGATATCATCCCTGCACAAGGAGCCCCGGTTCGCCGGGAAGATCATCGGGGCGACAGAAGAGACGACAACGGGCGTAATAAGGCTCAGGAGCCTTGCCGCCGGCAACCTTCTGAAGTTCCCTGTGATCGCGGTAAACGACGCAGATACGAAGCATCTTTTCGACAACAGGTACGGCACCGGGCAGTCAACTATCGACGGAATCCTGAGAGCGACAAACATCCTTCTCGCGGGCAAGTTCGCCGTTGTCTGCGGTTATGGATGGTGCGGAAGGGGAATAGCCAGGAGATTCGCAGGAATGGGAGCAAAGGTGATCGTCACCGAAACCTCTCCCGTGAAGGCCCTGGAAGCTGCAATGGACGGTTACTGGGTGATGCCCATGTCGGAAGCATCACGCAAGGGGGATGTCTTTGTTACCTCAACCGGAAACACATCTGTTATAACAGCCGCCCACATAAACAGGATGAAAGATGGCGCAATTATTGGAAACGCCGGCCACTTCAACGTGGAAATAGAGATTGAAGGAATAAAAAAATCGTCCCGGAGCCACAGAAACATACGGAACGGGCTCGACGAATACCAACTGAAAAACGGCAGAAAGATATACCTTCTCGGGGAAGGCCGCCTTCTCAATCTCGCATGCGCTGAAGGACATCCTTCATCTGTCATGGACATGAGCTTTGCCAACCAGTTCCTGTCGGTCAGGTATATCGTGGAAAACAGGGACATGAAGCCCGGTGTCTACGACGTTCCGGAGAAGGTAGACAGGGAAGTTGCCGAGCTCAAGCTGAAAAGCATGGGTATACGCATTGACAGGATGACATCCTTACAGGAAAAGTACATAAATTCATGGAACCTGGGAACCCGGTAAAAGGGAAGAATAAAAAACTCCTGGTCGTGGGGATAACGGGGGTATTCGGTTCAGGAAAGACAACGGTGACAGAGATATTCTCCACCGGGGGCATCCCTTCTTTTTCCCTTGACAATATGGTCCACGAGCTTTACAAAAAGAAGGAAATCATCGGGGGATTGGCTTCCATATTCGGAAAGCAAGCCGTAAGAGACGGCATACCGGACAGGAAGGTGATTTCTGAAAAAGCTTTTTCTGATCCTCTCCTCAGGAAAAAGCTTGAAGACCTGATACACCCCCTCGTCTTTGAAAGGTGCCGCCAGATAATATTTGACTGGAAAAGGAAAGGTGGTATAATAGTATTTGAAGTTCCCTTGCTTTTTGAAACAAAATCTGACTCTTTCTTCGACAAAATAGTTGTGGTCAGCGCATCCCCACGTGAGATACTGTCGAGGCTGAAAAGAAAGTTTACAGCAAAAGACATAAAGAAGAGACTGGCAAACCAAATCCCTTTGAAGGAAAAAGAAAAAAAGGCCACCTACGTTGTATGCAACTCGGGTTCCATCGACGAAACAACTGCGCAGGTAAAAAAACTAATCGGAGAACTGCAGAAAGCACTTACAGGTTGATTCGGATCACAAAACAGCACTATAATCCAGGCACCTGGCAAGAAATAATCAACATTCTCAACAATTCATTCATTGCAATCATTTTTATTAAGGAGGATATATATGGAGCAGAAAAAAGAGATGAACATTTCGGCGCTCAGGAAACTCACCATACCTGAACTCCAGGCGATAGCCAAAAACCAGAAAGTTAACGGGGTAAGCAACCTGAGAAAAGAAGAGCTGATATACAAGATAATGGAATCACAGACCCAACAGGACAACCTGCTGGTGGGAGAAGGCGTGCTCGAGATACTTCCCGACGGGTTCGGGTTCCTGCGTTCCCCCAACTATAACTACCTTCCCGGCCCCGACGACATATACATATCACCTTCCCAGATAAAGAAATTCGCACTCAAGACGGGAGACACCGTTTCGGGGCAGATAAGGCCGCCCAAGGAAAACGAAAAGTATTTTGCCCTTCTCAAAGTGGAAAAGGTCAACAACGACCTTCCGGAAAACATACAGATGAGGATTCCCTTCGAGGAGCTGACCCCCATACATCCCGACCAGAGGTTCATCCTTGAGACAAATCCCGACGAAATGACGACCAGGGTGATAGACCTGGTAACCCCCATCGGAAAGGGACAGAGAGGACTTATCGTATCCCCGCCGAGAACAGGTAAGACGGTCATTCTCCAGAAACTGGCAAATGCCATAGCGACAAACAATCCGGAGGTATACCTGATAGTTCTCCTGGTGGCGGAAAGGCCCGAGGAAGTCACGGAAATGAGGAAGATAGTTAAAGGGGAGGTAATAAGCGCAACCTTCGACGAATCTCCTGAAAGGCACACCCAGGTAGCCGAGATAGCCATAGAAAAGGCTAAGCGCCTGGTGGAACACAAGATGGACGTGGTTATCCTGCTTGACAGCATCACGAGACTCGCAAGGGCCTACAACGTCCTGGTTCCCCATACGGGCAAGATCATGACCGGCGGCCTGGAATCAAACGCCCTCGACAAACCAAAGAGGTTCTTCGGAGCGGCCCGGAACATAGAAGAGGGAGGAAGCCTTACAATACTGGGAACCGCCCTCATCGACACCGGAAGCAAAATGGACGACGTGATATTCGAGGAATTCAAGGGAACGGGCAACATGGAAATCAACCTTGAAAGAAAGCTCTCTGACAGGAGGACATTCCCTGCCATAGACATAAACAGATCGGGAACCAGGAGGGAAGAACTCCTCGTCAATGCCGAGGAACTCCAGCTCATGTGGCTTCTCAGGAAGGTGCTTGCTTCCCTTAATTCAGTGGAAGCAATGGAGAAACTGATAGGACTCATCAGGGGAACCAAGACAAACATCGAACTCCTGCTGAACCTCAAGAAAGTCCAGTCGAAGGAGTACTGATACACTCTAAAACCTTAAATGTTTACTTCCATCTACCTGTCTGCTTTCCTGATGGATTTCATGAACAGCTGCGTCAGCATAGCTCTCGCGCTCTTTCTTGCTGACATGAAGGGAAGCAGTTCCATGACCATAGGCCTGGCAGGTTTTGTTGCAGGCTTCTCATATACCGCAACCACTTTTCTCAAGGCCCGTTTCTTCTCCGGTGCAAACAGATCCTGGTTCATTTATACCCCCGGGATAGCCGGCCTTATTTACTTTTCTTTTTTCTTCGTACCGGTGCCGGTGATACTGGTCTTCCTTCTCCTTGCAGGCTTATTCTACGGGATATACTGGCCCACAGTTCAGTATTTTTTCTCAGGCGAGGAGGGAATGAAGAGACTGGGGGTTTTCAATCTCTGCTGGTCAGGGGGGATCATCTGCGGTTCCTTCATGGCCGGCCACCTTTACGCCTATGATCCACTGGCTCCTTTTGCAGCGGCGCTTGCCATGGGACTCGCCGCCATGGCAGGATTATACATGATAAAAGAAAGGCCGTTGTCAGATTCATCTTCACCGGCAGAGTCCCGGGACAGGGGCAATGCGGCTCTTTCCGAAATAGGGGAGGTAAGGATCCTGAGTTTTCTTCACATGACATCCGTGGGGGCAATAATGTTCCTTTTTCCTAAACTGGGTCTCGAAAGGGGTTTTTCGCCGCAGATGATCGGCATAATGTTCGCTACGCTCCTTCTCTTCAGGTTCCTCACATTCGTTCTTCTGCGGGGAAAAGGCATCATACTTCGAAACCACACGTTCATTATTTCATGTCTCCTTTTCTCCCTGGGGTCTTTTTTTACGGGCAAGGGAAGCCATCCTTCTATAATCTTCGCCTCCATGATCGTGATAGGCGTTACCGGGGCATTTTCATATCATAACAGCCTGATACTCCACCTTAAACATAACCTGCCCACGGAAATACACGAGGGGATAATCGGAGGAGGGCTTTTTCTTGGACCGCTGATAGCGGGATTTTTCGGCCACATCGCAGGTATCCAGGCTGCCTTCCAGATCCTGGGCCTAATCATCATTGTGGCAGGCATCTTCTTCTCGTTCGCCCGCCCCCTCATCAGAGGCAGGATTGCCTGAAAGCATGTTTTCCAATTCGTAGACAGTAAAAGCGGCCCCAAGAACCGCGGCAGTTTCAACCTTCAGTATCCTGGGGCCGAGGCTTGCAGGGATGACATTCCGGGCCGAAGCCATTTCTACCTCTTCACAGGAGAAGCCGCCTTCCGGCCCTATGAAAATTCTGACTGACATATTCCTGCGGACATCTGCGCCCCTCAGGGCATCCCTGAGCATCACCTTTGAACCTTCCCAGAAGATAATCGACAGGTCAGCCTCATGCTCAAGGGCCTTAACGAATCTGACGGGTTGACCGATGCCTGTCACCATCTGTCTTCCTGATACGGAAGATGCCGCTGCCGCGATCCTTTTCCACCTTTCAGTCTTGGCGCGGTACCTTCCATCGGGCACGCTTACGCTGACCCTGACGCTTTCTACCGGAATGACGGTGCTGACTCCTAACTGGGACATCTCGCCTATTATGAAATCCATCTTGTTTCCCCGGGGCACAGACTGGTAAACTGCCAGGCTGAAAGGCAGCTCCCTTTCGGCCGTCACCCTGGAAGATATAACCCTGCCCGTCATGCTTTTTTTACCCATCAGGGAAACCTCTATTTCATACTCCAGGCCGGTTCCGTCAAAACCGGAAAAAAGGTCTCCTTCCTTCATCCTCAGGACCCTGCTTATGTAGTGGAACGTATCCCCGGCCACGGTTATCGAACCCGGTTCCATGGAACACTCCTTCATATCGAGGTATATTCTTTTCATGGCCTTGAGGCAAGATTTCCTGGCGGGACGCCCTGTATTACCTGAATTCCTTCAGGTTGAAATTGAATTCGAGCTTTTTTGTTTCCTTTGAATTCTCGTTCTCCTTGAACCTGACAGAGAGCCTGACCGTTGCATCCTTTGGAATATCCTTATTATCGAATTTTACCCAGCCGCTTGCAATGCATGTATAATCCCTTGCCATCTCTGCATAGGAGGGCATGAACTTTTCAACCGGCTTTATCTCCTTGCCTTCATGAAGAAGGAGAAAATCCACGGTCCTTCCAAAAGCGTAGCTGTCGCCGAAAAGAGTAACCTCGAAATGGAGAAATCCCGCTTCCTTTGCAAGAACGGATTCTGTAAACCTCCTGTTAAAACCCGATCCCTGCGCGGAAGACTTCTTCGACATGAGGGCAACACGCAGAAACGGGGTAACTATAGTAACAATCCCCTCCCCTTTCATATATCCGCCTGAATCGAGCGTCCATTTGGAGACAAATTCAGTATTTGTCAGGGAAGAATTATCTTTTCCGAATTTAACTGCCTCATCTATCTCCTTATCGCTTATAGGCAGGGCAACCTCCCTCCTCGAACATCCGGCAGAAAAAAGGAGCGCAGAGACGAAGACCGCCATGCATAAAAATCCCCTGAGTTTTTTAGAAATTTTCATTTATCCCTCCGGTGCGCATGTGTAAAGTGACAACAGTATAATTTAATACTTCGGGAAACCTTTGTCAAATTCTTCCTGTTACATAAACATTCCGCGGAGAGAGAATCCGCCTTAGGCCGAATGAATTGGGGGCACGGCCCGGGGCAGTTGCATGCAAATGCGTGCGGCCTTCAGCAAAATCCTGCAGACGCCTTCCACAGTTGAAGACAACTCCTTTTTATGCTAACCTTTTAGCAGGCCGCTCCCGAAAAATCAGGGAACGGAGAAAAAGGAGGATCAAAAGATGGACAGGGTCATGATTTTCGATACAACTCTCAGGGACGGAGAACAGTCTCCCGGGGCAAGCCTCACGAGCGAAGAGAAGGTCAAGATAGCCGAACAGCTCGAAAGGC
>JAKPNC010000169.1 GCA_029548585.1 bacterium
GACTCGCCCTTTGTGCTATACGGTGCTCATTATTCTTCGCACCAGCACCCCTCCTCCGCTAAAGCTACGGACGGGGGCATGTCCTCTCCAACAGGAGGAGAGGAAGAAGAGTAGGGTAGGCGCCCCCTCCTGACTGCGTTAAAATCTCGGCGGGGTATCTCATGGTATAGGAGAGGAGCATGCTGAAGGTGAAGCTGAAAACCTTATGCAGAATGGTTTCAGAGTTTTGAAATCGTAATCATTAGGTAGCAGGAAGGATAAATTCATATATTGGAAGAACTGTTTTTACAAAGGAGCGGAAACAATTTGACACTCTTCCCATAAAGGTTTTAATATATTGTCAAAATTTCCAAGTAAGGTTGGCAAAAAAAGGAGGAGGCGGGAATATTTACAGGGTGATACATGAGCATGTGGGCATGACCTCGTTGACCTGCCTGTGAAAATATGGGACATGAAACTTTAAAGCGTAAGGAAGGTTCGGTGGAAGGCAGAGAATTTAAGATTTTCCAGTTTCCGCGCAACATGATACCCCGTATAGACGGAAAGACTGATGACTGGAATATGGTTCCTCCTGAATACACCTACGGGATGGAACATATGAAGGATATCATAATGGGAAAATCAAATAATCCCGATGTCTTTGACATGAAGATGACGGTTGGATGGGTCAAAGGGCTTAACCGATTATATTTCAGGTATGAAGCCTACAGCAATTACTGGGATTTTCAAAGGGTTGATTCCAGGACGGCAACCAGTTATATGAACGATATCCTCGAGATTGTGGTGGACGGGGACCGATCCGGAGGCGACCTGATATGCAATCCCCTGATATCTGACAGGATTGAATGTCATCTGAAGCATGCCGGCCACCATGCCCAGAATTATCATATTTTTACTCCTCCAGTTGACGGAGAATGGACGATTGTGTGGGGTTCACAGCCATGGATAAAAGATTTCCCATATGCAAATTACGCTTATTCGTACGATTTTGGCCAGGGAGAAGCCGGTAAGCTTATACTTGAGTTTTACATAACGGTTTTTGATTATGCTTCTTCCAGAGGCCCTGAATACAGCGTGGAATCGAAGTTTGAAGAAAACAGCCTTATCGGCCTTACCTGGATGGTACTCGATTACATGGGGGGCAGCAAGTATGATGCTTTTTACTCACTGACCCAGGAAGGGCGGGGAGGAAGGCCTCCACAGCCTTGGTCAAATGCTTCCGATGCTCTTCCTTTCAGGCTGATGCCCCTTGAAAAGGTTTTCCGTAAACCTGTTGAAGCTGACTGGCGATATAAGGTTATAGACAGGAAGAAGGGAAAGGTTGCATTCATGGATTCTTCATACGGGGATATAACCTCGTGGAAATGGTATTTCGGGGACGGTTCGGTTTCCACGGAACAAAATCCTGTGCACGTTTACGAAAAGCCCGGAATAAATTATGTGGTCTTGCTTGAAGTTTCAGGGCCCGGCGGCAGCGATAAGCGTGCAAGATACTGGGACGTGATGACGGGCTGATGAGAAAATGACGCCGGGCAGGGAAGAGTACGTTTTTTACCTGGTGTCGTAAGCATACAGCCCGAGTATCCGAACAATGCCGGAAAGGCATGTCACGGTTATTTTCCTCCTTGCGTAAGCCGTGAGGGAGATTGCCTGCCTGTTTTCCATGTAGTGCTTTTTCCCCATGCTGCAAACATAGGGTACTGACGAGTCAATTCTCTTTATTTTTCCGCCTGTCCTGATTTCAAATCTTCCGCCGTTCTCCTGGTCAATGTAGGCAATTGAAAAGAGGTTGCCCGGCGCTTCAATATCGATTTTTTCGCCTGCCCGGAGCAGAAAGCAGCGGGAACCATAAGGTGCGCCCCATTCGGACGTGAAGCTTTCGACCTTTCTTCCCGTATGCCATTTGGGACTTCCTGCAGGGTAGAATGTTTTCCCTGGCACAACCTTGTTGTCTGCCGCAATTATGGAAGGCTCTCTGCCTGTTATTTCGATTATGTGTCGTTTTCCGGGTTTCAGCCTGCCATATGCAAACGAGGAATTGCGGTTGTTCCTCTGTATTAAGTTTCCTCCTCGTCCGGCGCCAGTCGTCTCTTTGCCGTTTATTCTTATCTTCATTCTTTCGGGAGGGGTTGTGACAGGGGCATTGTGTGACGCCCAAACGTTGAAGGCTGTATCCTCGATTATCATCATCCGGTTTTCCACGATACGCGGGTGAGGCGCGGTAAACGTAATATGGTCACCCTCCCAACTGTAAGAGTACTTGTTCATCCTGCGTGGAAGGTGTTTCTGGGCAATCCATTTCTGTCCGGCATCAGCAATCTCAAAGGCTTTCTCGAGCTGTTTAAACCAGATGTAGTGAGCCCCTGTCTGGAAATGGACTCCGTCGGTTGCCAGCGCGAAAAAATTGACACTTTCAGGGAGCCGCCTGTCGAGTTCTCTAATATCTATAAAAGGTATGTTGTAATATTTACAGAGTTTTTTCATTGGGCCGGTGGTTATATCGTCTTTACCTTTCCTGACCGGCCATGTGCAGCTTACGAATTCAACTCCCGGGTAGTGCCTCTGCAAAAGGCGGACAGCCCCTTCGTACGCTGCGATTGTGTCGGGCTCGTCTATCTGCTCGTTGTGGCCGCTGCCATACCCGAATATAACCAGGTCGGGCGGGGGATTTCCTTTTTTGAAGAGTTGCGGATAGAGGCTTTTCCACGGTTTTCCTTCGGAGTGCCCGTTAATGCCCGGACAGGGTTTGCTTAAAAACGAAGTGTATTCTATGAAACCGCTGTGCCCTTCACCTATGCTGGATCCGTCGCATGCCATCAGGTTAAGCAGAATCTTGCTGACAGGGTGGCCGAATTTTTTCATCAATTCGAGGCGAAGGCGTCCCGTGTATGCGAAGTAGTGCTGAAAGAATCCTATGTAGCCTGCAAGGTCGGGTCTCCCCACCGCTTCAGGGAGGAAGAGGCGGCTATTGGGAACAGGTTCTTTATAGGTTGGGCTGGAAGGATTTTCGTCGTAAAGGTAGAGCGGCGGGTTTGCACTCCCGCGGTCCAGGCTGGAGCCGAGGGCAAGGATATGCAGGGGCTCTCCCTTAAGAAGTTTTTTCATGGTGCGCGGTATCAATTTTGAGTAAGCAGGAAGAGGAGCGCCTTTCACAAAACCTTCAGGGATATTTTTCCCCTCTGCGAGGAGGGGCCATCTTACCCAGGCTGGAGAAGAAGAGATGTTTTCAAATTCAACCTTTATCCCTACGGCATTGCGGTATTTGGAAGACGAGCGTTCCGTCTTTTTGAAGTTCCAGTCAATGACCAGTTCTCCGGTTTCAAGCCTTTCGTTTTCAGTACGCCCTGAGCACGAGTTTTTTTCGGAAATTACCACGAGTTCTCCCCGCCCGTGCCTGGAGAAAATACGGGTGTCTTCAAGGCCGAATTCTGCCGGCGACCATGTGCCGTCGGCGCTTTCCGGCCCCATGAGCATGAGTCTTATTTTTACAGAGGAAGGTTCTTTCTGCCTTATTTCGGCTGCAAGTTTAAGTTTGCGCCCTTTAAGCCCCGGGCCGAGTTCGGGCAGAGGCATGAACTGCCAGAATTTTTTACCGGGTTGAACCAGCACGCAGTTTCCCGCCGCTTTTTTCACGAAGCCTTCTTTCATGGGGCTTATTTCAATATCGCCTCTTTTTTTTATATTCCAGCCTGCAAGGTAAAGGC
>JAKPNC010000185.1 GCA_029548585.1 bacterium
AACGCC
Source organism: bacterium (assembly GCA_029548585.1). Lineage (GTDB taxonomy): Bacteria > Ratteibacteria > UBA8468 > B48-G9 > JAFGKM01 > JALNXB01. The sequence goes on from JAKPNC010000185.1 coordinate 7, forward strand.
CTTAAGCCCCAGTATGTTATAGAGAGGATTTCCGAGTTGGTTCCGGAAGACTCCATCATATGCACCGAGGTGGGGCAGAACCAGATGTGGACCGCCCAGTATTACAAGTTCAGAAAACCCCGCACTCTGATTACATCGGGGGGACTGGGCACCATGGGATTCGGATTTCCGGCGGCCATAGGGGCGCAGTTTGCAAACCCGGGCAGGATGGTTATTGACATAGCCGGGGACGGCAGCATACAGATGAATATACAGGAGCTTGCCACGGCTGTTTTCAACCGGCTCCCGATAAAGATCATCATACTGAACAACTGCTGCCTTGGCATGGTCAGGCAGTGGCAGCAGCTTTTCTACAAAAGACGGTATGCTTACACCTGCGTGGAAAATGCCCAGCCCGAGTTTTCAAAGCTTGCCGAAGCTTATGGAGCCATCGGTTACAAGGTAAGTTCCATCGGGGAATTCGAAAAGGTGATACCCTTGGTCCTGGAAGAGAAGGAAAAGCCGGTAATCCTTGACTGCCGGGTTGTCGAAGAAGAAAACGTCTTCCCCATGGTTCCGACGGGGGCATCCCTGGACCAGATGCTCGAGGGGATCGCGTAGCAGGGTAGCGTGAGAATGTCAATTACGGCATAAAAAGAGGAGATTAAGATGTTTTTCTGTTCTGCGGGGAAACCTGAAAATGAAAAATAATATCGAAAACTGGCTGCACGTGGTTATAATAACTGTAGAAAATAAGACGGGAGTCCTTGCCAGGATAGCCGGCCTTTTTTCAGCGAGGGGTTACAATATCGACAGCCTCTGCGTTTCAGAGACAGAGGACTCTTCCATTTCAAAGGTGACCATGACCGTTAAGGGAGATGGAAGGATACTGGAACAGATCTACAAGCAGCTCAACAAGCTTATAGACGTCATAAAGGTGCAGGACCTTACAGACGGAGATTTTATCGACAGGGAACTGGTCCTGATAAAAGTCAAGACTCTCAATCCCGCCGTCAGGCAGGAGATAATGCAGATCGCCAACATTTTCAGGGCAAAGGTGGTAGACATAGGAAAGAAATCCCTGACTCTCGAAGTCGTGGGGGGCATGTCAAAGATTTCCGCCATTATAGAGCTACTGAAGGGATTCGGCGTAAAGGAGCTTGTAAGGACAGGCAGGATAGCCCTTCCAAGGGAATTCGGACAGCAGAAAAACGTAAAGTCTTAAAATCTGTAAGTACAACCATACGGGAGGTCATAAATGGCTAAGATGTATTATGAGAAAGATGCAGATATGAAGCATCTGAAAGGCAAGAAGGTGGGGGTTCTCGGCTACGGAAGTCAGGGCAGGGCTCATGCGCTCAACCTCAGGGACAGCGGCGTTGACGTGCTTGTAAGCGAACTGGAAGGCACAGAGAATTACAAGACGGCAAAAAAGGACGGCTTCACACCCATGTCCATAGCTGATGTTACGAAGAAGTCTGATGTTCTGATGGTCCTGGTCCAGGATAATCTCCAGCCCCTGGTTTACAAGAACTCTATCGAACCGAACCTGAAGGAAGGGAAAGCCCTTGGTTTTGCCCACGGTTTTTCGATACTTTTCAACCAGGTTGTTCCGCCCAAAAACGTGGATGTGTTCATGGTCGCCCCCAAAGGTCCGGGAGACTTGCTGAGGGACCAGTTTGAACAGGGAAACGGCGTGCCTTGCCTGGTTGCGGTGGAACAGGATTATACTAAGAATGCCCTCAATGTGGCCCTCGCTTACGCCAAGGGTCTCGGAGGTACAAGGTGCGGAGTCGTGGAGACGACATTCAGGGAGGAGACCGAAACGGATCTTTTTGGAGAGCAGGCAATATTGTGCGGCGGGGTTACCCAGCTGATAAAGTATGCTTTTGAGACACTTGTCGAAGCCGGTTACCAGCCCGAAGTGGCGTATTACGAAACATGCCACGAGCTTAAGCTTATCGTGGACCTCATAAACTCAAGGGGCATACAGGGCATGAGAAAGGTAGTGAGCGATACCGCGGAATACGGGGATATGACCCGGGGGCCGATGGTGATCGACCAGGAAGTCAAGGAGAACATGAGGTACGTTCTCGAGGACGTCCAGAACGGAAATTTCGCGAGGGAGTGGATCATGGAAAACCTTGTCGGGCGGCCGGTTTTTAACGCCATGCTGAGGCAGTCCGAGGAACACCTCATAGAGAAGGTCGGCAAGAAAATGAGGGAAATGATGCCCTGGCTTAAGGGTAAATAATCATACCATTTCAGGGCATGACAAAGGAGCATGAGAAACCCCCTCTCTCGAGGGGGTTTTCTTTTTGGGGGCGAGATGAGGCTTTTTGCAGGCATCAGATTGTCGGAAGAGATAAGCAGGAACCTTTTTGAAATGGGGACGGCTCTTTCCCGCAAGATCAGGGAGGCAAGGCCTGTTCCCCCGGAAAACCTTCACCTGACACTCAGGTTTATAGGAGAGGTTGAAGAAGAAAGGGTGGGCAGGATAACAGATGTTCTGTCCGAGTCATGCAGGAACTTTGAGCCTTTCGTCCTGTCCGTGAAGGGGACGGGGGTATTTCCCGACAGGAAGCGAATGAGAATTTTCTGGGCAGGCGCTGACTCCGGGGGGATCCTCAGGAGAATGAATTCCAGGATGGAAAAAGGGCTTGAAGCCATTGGCTTTCCTGCCGGGGAAAGGTTTAAAGAGCATATAACAGTCGCAAGGTTCAGATCCGTCCCATCAATCACAGCCGCGGAGTTTTTCCTCGAAAAATACGGAGGTACGGTTTTCGGCTCGATGAATGTTGAGAAGGTGGATATCATAAGGAGCATCCTCTCTGGAGGAAGCCCGGTTTACGAAACCCTTGAAGCTGTCCTGCTGTAATTTATCGGGCATGGCCCCTATCCTGTGAAGGTGGAAAACTTCCATCTCTTAACAGATTTCCATATTCCTTTCCTGAAGGCCGGTATCCATATTTACCCTTATTGCATGCCCTTGCCGGGGGATTTTCATTTGACTTGCTGACGCCCGAAGTGTTATATTGATACAAGGAAAAGAAGGTATCCAAAAAGAGGGGGAATAAAATAATGGACAGGGAAAAAGCACTTGATATGGCCATAAGCCAGATAGAGAAGGATTTCGGAAAAGGCGCGATAATGAGGCTGGGAGAAAAAACAAATATGGATATCCCGGTCATCCCCACCGGGGCAATTTCCCTTGACATTGCCCTGGGAGTCGGAGGCATTCCGAGAGGCAGGGTGACGGAGATATTCGGTCCTGAATCTTCCGGAAAGACGACCCTTGCCCTTCATGTCCTTGCCGAATCCCAGAAACTGGGCGGGCAGGTTGCTTTTATAGACGCCGAACATGCCCTTGATCCTGGATATGCAAAGAAGCTTGGGGTCAATATCGATGAGATGCTCGTGAGCCAGCCTGACAACGGTGAGCAGGCCCTCGAGATCGCGGAGTCTCTCATAAGGAGCAATGCGGTGGACCTGGTTATCATTGATTCGGTTGCCGCTCTTGTTCCCAAGGCGGAACTGGAAGGAGAGATGGGTGAGAGCGTGATGGGTCTCCAGGCAAGACTCATGTCCCAGGCATTGAGGAAACTTACAGGGTACATAAGCAAATCCAAGACATCAGCCATTTTCATAAACCAGGTCAGGGAAAAGATAGGGGTCTTTTTCGGAAATCCTGAAACAACTCCCGGGGGAAGGGCATTGAAGTTTTACGCGTCAGTCAGGCTGGATGTCAGAAGGATAGAGAGCATAAAGAACGGCCAGGAGATGATAGGAAACAGGGTCAGGGTCAAGGTTGTCAAGAATAAGGTCGCGCCTCCGTTCAAGGAGGCCGAGCTCGACATGTATTACGGGAAGGGAATAAGCAGGGAAAGCTCCCTGATTAATATAGCCCTGCAGTACAAGATCCTTGAAAAGAAGGGAAGCTACATACAGTACGGGGGAAATTCGATAGGCCAGGGCATGGAGAATGCGGTGGAAACTCTGCGGCAGGATGCAAAGATTTACCGCGAGATAGAAGCCAGGGTTAGGGAGCAGGCGGGGCTAAAGGCCGCCAAACCCGAAAAGGAGACGAAAGAATGAAAGAAATGAGAATAGGTCTTATCGGGTACAAGTTCATGGGCAAGGCCCATTCGCACGCATACAAGGATGTCGGGCTCTTCTTTGACCTGCCCGTCGTGCCGGTCATGAAGGTGATATGCGGCAGGTCTGAAGGTCCCCTGCAGGCCGCGAGGGAAAAGTTCGGCTGGGAAGAGAGTGAGACTGACTGGAAAAAGGTCGTAAGGAGAAAGGATATAGATTTGATTGACATTACCAGCCCTCCCGATGCACATATGGAGATAGCTGTTGAGGCCGCCAGGGAAGGGAAAGCCGTCTTCTGTGAAAAACCTCTTGCCTCTACGCTCAAGGATTCCTACAGGATGCTGGAGGCCGCTGAAAAATACGGCATCAAGCATGCCATATGCTTCAATTACAGGAAACTGCCTGCCATAGGACTTGCCAAAAAGCTTATTGAATCGGGAAAGATAGGCAGAATATACCATATGAGGGCGGTATACCTGCAGGATTGGATCATTGATCCTGGTTTTCCCCTTGTCTGGAGGATGGACAGGAAGGTTGCGGGAAGCGGCGCCCACGGGGATTTGAACGCCCACCTCATTGACATGGCGAGGTACCTTGTTGGAGAATTCAGCGAGGTTACGGGGCTCAGCGAGACATTTATAAAGGAACGGCCCCTCCAGGCGGAAACCGGCGTGCTGGAGACCGGGCTGAAAGACAAGGCCGTGTCGGGAAAGAAAGGAAAGGTAACGGTTGACGATGCGACCCTTTTTCTTGCAAGATTTGAGAACGGCGCTCTCGGTTCTTTCGAAGCGACGAGGTTTGCTGCAGGAAGGAAGAACGGACAGAGATTCGAGATAAACGGAAGCAAAGGCAGTCTCTCTTTCAACCTCGAGAATCTTAACGAGCTCCAGTATTACAGCATGGACGACCCGGACTACGCACAGGGCTTCAGGAAAATCATTGCAACGGAAGGATCCCATCCCTATGCTGCCAACTGGTGGCCTGCCGGACATATCATAGGTTACGGGGAATCATTCGTAAACATGGTTGCTGACCTGTTCAAATCGATTTCCCGAAAGGAAAATCCGGTTCCGGACTTCCTTGACGGGGTCAGGTGCCAGGAAGTCCTTTCCTCGGTGGAAGAATCAGTGGCAAAAGGAAGATGGGTCAAAGTGAAAAAATAAAACTTTTTTCCTTTTCCTGCGTCTAAATATGTAAAGGAAGAATTTTAGACGGAAAGTTATTTGCAGGAGGAGCCTGGCAAGCGCTAATAATTAATTGGGGAGGAAAAGAGCATGAAAAGGAGATATTTTGTTTCCGGTATTACGATAGGGCTTTTGCTTTCACTGCTTGGTTTCTACGTTTCAAGCAATTTTTGCGGACGAGTTTTCGGAAGGTTTGGCCAGGGACGGAATCCTTACGTGCTGGCAAGCGCGGGAAGCGAAGTTGTAAACCTGCAGAACAGCTTTGTTAACATTGCAAAAGCTGTCAAGCCCTCGGTTGTCCAGATAACGACAGAGAGGACCGTAACCCAGAGGTATTGGGATCCCTTCGGAGATTTTGAGGGTTTCTTCAGGTCTCCATTCGAAGATTTCTTCGGGTCTCCGAAAAGAGAGGGTCCTAAAACATTCGAAAAGAAGGAGCAGGGGCTTGGTTCAGGGTTCATTGTTGACGAGAGCGGCTTTATATTAACCAACAACCATGTAATAAAGGGAGTGGACAAGATTTCGGTAACCCTTAACGACGGTTTCCACAGGTATGACGCAAAGGTTGTAGGCAACGATCCAAAGACCGACCTCGCGCTCATAAAGATAGATGCAAGAGGAGTTCCCCTGACTGCAGTCAGGCTGGGCAATTCTGACATGATAGAGCCCGGGGAATGGGTAATGGCTATCGGCAATCCCATGGGTCTTGCGGCTTCCGTTTCGGTCGGTGTGATCAGCGCCAAGGGCAGGAGCGGTTTCGGAATAACCCAGTACGAGGATTTCATACAGACAGATGCTGCGATAAATCCCGGAAATTCCGGAGGTCCGCTCATCAATATTAACTCAGAAGTCATTGGGATAAATACTTTCATTGTCTCCCCACAGGTAGCATCAAACCTGGGATTTGCAATACCCGTCAACATGGCAAAGCATGTATTTTCCGAGCTCAGGGATAAAGGGAAGGTCGTGAGAGGATACCTTGGGGTTTCGCTTCAGCCGATGAACGAGGACCTTGCAAAATCATTCGGCCTCAACAATTCCAAGGGTGCGCTTGTTCTGCAGGTCATGCCCGGCACGCCGGCGGAAAAGGCGGGTGTAAAGGAAGAGGATATCATCGTCAGTTTCGACGGCAAAGAGGTGGAAGACATGAAGGACCTTCAGATGAAGGTCGCGGACACACCCGTGGGCAAGAAGGTAAGGCTGGTGGTATGGAGAGAAAGGAAGAACGTGGAATTGAGTCTGGTAACCGCGGAGATGCCTTCAGATGAACAGCTCGCTTCCGCTGTGGAAAGTTCTTCGTGGAGAGGCATGAAGGTTTCGGCCATAACCGCGGAGATGAAGGAGAGGCTCAGGACAGATGATTCCTCGGGAGTGGTGGTGATAATGGTAGAGCCGGGTTCTCCCGCGTCCTTGTCAGGGATCACTCCGGGGACAGTCATACTGGGACTTGACGGGATTAACCTCAAGGGGCTGAAGGAATATAACGAGGCCGTTAAGAAGGTTCCCAGGGAAAAAGACGTAAGGCTTAAGGTTCGGCAGGGCGCAAATAACAGGATCCTTATCTTAAAGGGTGAAAAATAAGAGACTCTTCGGCGAGGTGTTTAAGGCTCTTTCGAAAAGGGCACTTTCGGAAGAAGAGATAAGGGAGAGAATCGGGGGCCGTTTCCCTGACGATGAGTGCGACGAGATCATATCCGGGTTGAAGAATAAGAGGTACATCGACGATGAAAGGCTTGCGCGGGATATGGCCGAGAAGTTTGCAGGGAAAGGCAAGGGTTACCATTATATAACCCGTTATCTTCATCTCAGGAAGATCAGAAATGAGATAATTGAGGATATTCAAAAAAACTTCGATTACCAAAGGGAGTTTGAATCGGCGCGATATCTGCTTGATTCAAAGGCAAAGAGAAAGAAACCCTCTGCGTTGGCTGCCTTGTTGAAAGGAAGAGGGTTTTCTTCTTTAACAATGGAAAGGATAGCGGAAATTTTCGAGAGGTCCGCGGAAGAAGGGCGCATGACATGGAAAGCAAAAAAATAAGAAGCACATATATCGATTTTTTCAGGAAGAAAGGCCATACTGTTGTCCCTGGAAGCAGCCTTGTTCCTTTTGACGATGCGACGCTTCTTTTTACCAGCGCCGGCATGGTACAGTTCAAGAAGCTGTGGGCAACCGACGGTCTTCTCAATTACTCCAGGGCGGTATCCTGCCAGAAATGCATGAGGGCCGGTGGCAAAGACAGCGATTTTGACAAGATAGGCATAAGCAGCAGGCACCATACTTTCTTCGAGATGCTCGGCAATTTTTCATTCGGGGATTATTTCAAGGAGGAAGCCATAGAATGGGCGAGCGAGTTTGTCTTTCATGTCCTGGGACTACCCGTTGAAAAGATATGGGTTTCGTACTACGGGGAGGACCGGGAGACCTTTGATATATGGAAGAAATTCCTGCCGGCAGAAAGGATTGTGCCGCTGGGTAAAAAGGACAATTTCTGGGGGCCTGCCGGGGATACTGGGCCTTGCGGACCGTGCACTGAGCTCTACTTTGATTCCGGCAAGGAGAAATCATGCGGCCCCGGTTGCCTGCCGGGGTGCGACTGCGACAGGTTCCTTGAATTCTGGAACCTCGTATTTCCCCAGTACGACATGCAGGAAGACAAGAGCCTGCTTCCTCTCAGGAGAAGAGGGGTTGACACGGGCATGGGGCTTGAACGCATCTCCCGGATAATGCAGGGAACAGATTCCAACTATGAGACGGATCTCTTTTTCCCCATCATCAGGAAGACCGAAGAGGTATCGGGGCTCAGTTATTTCCGGGACGCCGATTCCAGGGTTTTCTTCCGGAGGATCTCAGACCACG
>JAKPNC010000150.1 GCA_029548585.1 bacterium
TTCCTGATAATCTCAAGAGCCCGGTCTGTTATGTCGGAAAGGCTCTTATCATCAGTCCTGGCATCCGCAACCTCAAGCACCACGTGGAGTCCTCCCTGAAGATCGAGACCTCGCTTGATTTTCTTTCCGGGCGGGTAGAACTGGAAGGTAAAAAGAACGATTACTCCGATTATGACCAGGATCTTATAATAGTATTGTCTCATCATTTTCTATAAACCTCTTTAGGGTTAAACAGCCTTTCCTGTGACTTGCAAAAAGTCCCGTTTTCTTTATCAAACCTCCGGAAAAAACAAGTATAATACCCCATATGGCACGCTCCGCCTTTCTGTCCAACCTTGAAAAGCAGGGCGTCTCCGTCACAATCTATGTATACTTCATTGACAGTCTGGCAATTTCCGGATTCCTCGCCCTTGAGCCACAATCTCTCCCTGCTTCTGCTGTAATAATGCATCCTGCCCGTCTCAAGGGTTTTCAACAAAGCTTCGCAGTTCATGTGGGCAAGCATGATTACCCGCCCTTCCATATCCTGCACAACGGCAGTCACGAGCCCTTTGTCATCAAACTTCACCTGTGATAAAATATCTTCTTTATTCAATTTCCAGACCTTCTAATTATACAACCACCTTTGATAAAATGTCAACTACTAAGGATACTACAAAAAAGAGATTGTGGCAAGAACTTCTGAAAATACCTTTTGGGAAAAGAATCAGTTATTCTCAACTTGCCGGGAATATGGGCATGCCGGGCAAAACCAGGCATATAGCCTCTCTCCTGAAGGAAAATCCTTTTCTTATAGCGGTACCGTGCCACAGGGTAATCAAGAAGAACGGAACATACGGAGGTTACGCGCTCGGAGAAGATTTCAAGAAATATCTCCTTGAGTGGGAAGCTTCCTTTTTTCGTCAAGGAACCGGAGAGCTGACTGAAGAACGGAAGCCATAATCCACGTTGTATTCCATGGATTGTAGCCTCCCCTCCACATTTCCGATGGAGTCTTCAGTCCGAAAGAAAAATTGGTATGAAAAAACTGCTCCGCCTGTTCTCCCGCCACAGGATATCCCCAGTCCCCAGGAAATCTGGAAATACCGTGGGTCCATGCTTTCATCATTCCCTTGCCGAGTTTAACAAGCCTCTTTTCTCCGAGCATCCTGCCGAGATTGTATACTTCAAAGGGATAGAAAAAAACATCCAGGTGCATATTCTGCACGCTTACGCCGGGCCAGAAAGTCGCCCTGAAACCCTGCCTGTGGCATATGCTTTCTTTCCTGAATCCTGGTTCCCACAGATATACAAAGGTGCTTGCCCAATCGGCTGCCAGTTTTGCGTAATTCCCGTATACGGGCATCCCTGTGATAAGAAACGCCTTGTACGCAGCGGAAAAGAAAAGCAGTCCCGCTTCTTTGTCCTCGCACATAGCATCGAGAGTGGCATGGCTGAAAGGCGTTTCAAGCCTGTCGGCAAAAAGGTAATAATACCTTTCAAGCAGAGTCAGGCCTTTTTTCAGAAAGTCATCTTTTCCCGTAACCTCGTACGCGGATAAAAGAGCGGTAATGCAGGAAGCCCCTCCCGCGGCGGCAAATTCATCGGAAGGTTTTCCTTCATCCGTAAAAAAAAGAGGAAATATTTTCTTTCCGTTGAGGCTTTCCTCCCTGCTCAGGAAGCGGGCACTTTCTTCAACGGTTTTCAACCAGGTATCCTTTGCGGGAAGGAAGTGTCCGCGCAGCAGAAGAATAGAATCACAAAGGTTGCATACTGCCTCTCCAAAAGCCCTGGAGGGAGTGAGCCTTCCGTTAAGGCGGAAAGGTTCCCATTGTTTCTCCGCCAGCCAATACCTCAGGCACTTCAAGGCTTTTTCCCTTCCGGGGGACGGAGCATCTGCAAAGGCATCCATTACTTTACAGCCAATATCCGTCAAAATCCCTTTCTTCTCTTTTATTCCCAGGGATATCGCGCACCATGCGAGGCGCAGAGACTGTCCCGTCCACCCGAAAAGGAATGAGGGGGGACGATTATATACATTGCCTTCTTTTTCAGTTTCGGGAACAAGGAGAAAACCGTTTACTTCCCCTTCCCGCCATCTTGACAGCATGGCATTTTTTTTCAACATGACAGTTTTTTCAAGGCTGAACGCCTCTTTTGTCTTTGGGCGCAGGATATTCCAGCCCATCTCTATCATCCGCCTGAATCCCCTGCCTTCTTCACACCTTGATACGTCAATGAAAAGGTTTTTTTCAAAAATGCCGCCTCTTCGCAGGTCAAGATATCCGCCTCCCGGCAAGGACACGGGGCACCTGTTGTTATCATAGACTTTATCAGGAATATTATTCATTGCGACAACGCCGCTCAGGTTTACGATATTCCAGTTATTCCCCGAACGTACGACTCCGGACGACCACCAGTGTTCCCCATCCTTTCCCGAAAGGTTAATCCTGGACGGCATGGAAAAAACAGTCAGGGATACAAAACTTTTTTTATCTTCCCATTCGACATTCACCGCCGGTATGGGCAAACGGTGTTCTTCAACCACAAGAGAATATCCGTCCGTATCTCTCAACCTGGGGACCAGCGTTTTTTCAGATGCGGAAGGATTGCCGTTGTAAATAACGTGGGGAATGGTGACTTTCTGTTTTCCCCCTTGTCCGGAAAGCAGGCCCGTGCCGAAAGAAACATGGAACATATCCGGCCGGCCCGTGAAGATCCATCGCCGCTTCAAATGCAGATATTCTCCACTGAAAGAGAACTTATCGGAGATTTTGCAAAACCCCTGGGATGCTTCGATTTTTACGGCATGCCTGTTAATTACCCTTGTTTTCAAAAAATCAGGCTGCCCGTAACACAGATTCCACGGCAGCGAGCTTGAAAAAGGATTGAGAGACGAATAATTGAAATTCAGCAGAACCTCGCCGTCTGCGGAGAAAGTGAAGTGGATATCATTCCCATCTTCCTGCAGTTCCAGAATTCTCGACCGTTGCCCGTTGGTGATTCTCCGGATTTTCCCTGTCACTTCAGCTCCCCGCCGAACAAATTCACGTGAAAGCGGGAGATCTGCGACCTTTCACCCTGTGATATCAGCCTGGGAAAAGGCATGGGTGCATCCCCGGAGAGCTCGGATATGATTGAACCTGCCGCTTCAACAACCTCTTGCATGACACCGAAATCGATTATTTCCAGCCTGTTGAGGTTGGAATGAAAGGGGAAATAACCCTGGGCCATATTTGCCCTGCGGAACCATATGGAGGGAACTCCAAGCACGTTCATGGGAAAATGGTCGCTGTAAGGAGAAACGCCTCTCTCCACGTTATACCATACTCCTGTCTTCCCGGTTTTCTCCTTCACGTACGAAAGAAGCTTTCCGTTCCCGGTAACCAGTATCTTGTTCTCCCCGTACAGGCAGCTGCAGCTGTCAAAATTTACTGCGAAAACGGCTTTCTTTACAGTATCGGCGTACTTCCTGGCAAAATTGAGGGATCCGTAAGAAAGGACCTCTTCGGAACCGCAGGAAACCAGTATTATGTTCCGGCGCCTTCTGCCATCCCCTCCAAACCTCCTGGCGAACTCAAGCAGGATGGCAACCCCGGTCGCGTTATCGGTTGCCCCTTCCCCTGCCATGACACTGTCATGGTGGGCTGTCACTATTATATTCCCGCTTCCGCCGCCTTTTACAACGCCTATTACGTTCTGGCTCACTGAGGAGGTCTTCCTGCCGGCAACCCTGACGAAGACCCGGCTTATTCCCTCGCGGAGAATGTCGACCACGTCAAAATACCTCGGGATCAGAACCGAAAGCATCTTCTCTTTCATCCACATGTAAGGCATGCCGTCGGCTATTACCCAGGGCACAGGAAACCTGTTGTCGTTCATGATAAGGGCCTTTGCCCCCGAGTTGACAAGAGCGGAGTAATCCCGCAGGCTTTCTCCCAGGCCGCCGTAGAGTATCACGGCCTTGCCTTCAATCTCCTTTTTTCTTTTAAAAGCAAGACTCACGTTTTCAAGGTATGCAACCTCGAGGATCTCTCCATCAGGATTTTCCGTGAATCCCGACTGGGCAAGCGGGAGAACATCAAGTTTCTCCACCTTTCCATTTTTCACCTTGCCGAATTCCACGGCCGAATATTCCATCTTCTCCACGGGAAACTCCTGGATTTCGACAGAAAGTCCCGCTTCCCTGAAACCCTTCTCTATGTAACCTGCCGCTTTTTTTTCTCCGGCCGAACCATACATTCTTGTCCCTACATTTTTACAGATAAAATGCATATCCTTTTTCATCATCTCCATATCTTCTCCTGTAAGGTCAAAAGATAGGGCCGCCATTGCGCCCAAAGGGAAAAGACATCTCAATCCCCGCCTATGATTTCAATTATCCTGCATGCCACGTTCTCCCTTTCCATGCATTCAAACTCTTCTTTTCTGCCGTCCCTGTAAAGAAAGGCCACCCTGGATCTCCCGCCCTCCCCGAAAAATGCCGGCGTATCGGCGATTATCAGGTCGAGATTCTTCTCCAGGAGCTTTTTGGAAGCATTCCTGATAAGTTCTTCCGTCTCCAACGCAAAGCCTATCACCCTCTGTCCGTTTTTTTTCAACCCGGCAACCTCCTTCAATATATCAGGGTTGGGCACAAGTTTCAGGAGCCATTCGGCCTTCCTCTTGACCTTCTCCCTTTCAGGGGAAGCAGGTTTCCAGTCTCCTACCGCCGCTGACATGACCAGGACATCAGATGAAGGAAAATTGAGAAGGATGGCCTTTTTCATCTCTTCCGCCGTTTCCACCCTGACCAGGCGGACCCCGCCGGGGGCCGGGATGGAAACGGGGCCGCTTACCAGGATAACTTCGTGGCCGGCCTTCCTGGCATAATCCGCGACCAGGTACCCCATCCTTCCGGTAGAACGGTTGCTTATGAACCTTATTGGATCGATATATTCCCGGGTCGGTCCCGCACTAATCAGTATTTTCATTTCTGGTTGAGAGCCATTCAAGCTCCGACTCTATGAAACCGTCTATCTCGCCGTCTATAACGGCATCCACGTTGCCTGTTTCAAAACCTGTCCTGTGGTCTTTTACCATGGTATAGGGGCAGAAAACGTAAGAACGTATCTGGCTTCCCCATTCTATCTTCTTCTGGACTCCGCGCCTTGCTTCTTCTTCCTTCTTCTTCTCCTCCATCCTCAACTGGTAAAGGCGGCTGAGAAGAAGCTTCATGGCAATCTCGCGGTTCTTAAACTGAGTCCTTTCGTTCTGACACTGGACCACTATCCCCGTTGGCAGGTGCTTTATCCTTATTGCCGTCTCGACCTTGTTTACGTTCTGTCCCCCCGCGCCCCCGGCCCTGTAGGTATCTATCTCGAGGTCATCTTCGTTGATCTCTATGTCTACATCCTTGGGAGCCTCGGGGATCACGTTAACGGCGGCAAAACTGGTATGCCTTCTCTTGTTGGAATCGAAAGGGGATATCCTTACAAGGCGGTGAACCCCGTTTTCACCCTTCAGGTAGCCGAAAGCATTCTGTCCGGATATTATTGCTGTGATCCTTTTAATGCCTGCTTCTTCGCCCGGCAGGAAATCTACCACATTCACGCCGAATCCCTGCCTGGCCACCCACTTGCTGTACATGCGCCACAGGATGCTTACCCAGTCGCACGCCTCCGTGCCGCCGGCCCCCGAATGGAGAGTGAAAATGGCGTTCTTGGAATCTTCCTCGTCCTTCCACATCAACTTTATCTTAAGCGCCCCGATATCCTTCTCTATTTCCCCGACAAGGCTTGAGCCTTCCCTGGCAAGATCGGCGTCTTCATCCTGCTCCAGCAGTTCCACGAGGGTTCCGAGATTTTCAAGCTTGCCGTCTATCATTTCTGCAGAAGAGATGGTATCGTTCAACAGGTTCCACCTTTCCATCTTATCCCTGTCTTCCTTAACGTTCCAGAATCCCTTCTTCTTCATCTCCCCGTCAAGAAGGAGAAATTTCTCCCTGTATCCCGGCAGGTTGAACTTGATTTTCATTTCATCCCACCTTTCTGAAAAGCGGGAGTGTTTCTCCTTGAGAAGATTTGATTCAGAGCTCATTTATCTTCCTCCATACCCGTTCCATAAGATCCTTTACGCCTTCCCCCGTAATGGCAGATATAAGTATGCTTTCACTGAAACTCTCCCGAAAAGCCCTTATCCTTGCCTCAGGTATCTGAAGGTCAGTCTTGTTCCCCACTATGATTTCGGGCCTTTCATAAAGGCCGTGTCCGTAAGAGACCAGTTCCCTGCGTATATTCAGGTAATTTGATACCGGGTCCGGCTGAGACATGTCCACGAGGTGGATAAGCACCCTGGTTCTCTCAACGTGCTTCAGAAACCTGTAACCGAGCCCCTTGCCCTCGGAAGCCCCCTCTATAAGCCCCGGTATATCGGCAATGATGAAACTCCTCGAATCTCCCATGTATACGACCCCCAGGTTTGGAACAAGGGTTGTGAATGGATAGTCGGCAATCCGGGGCCTTGCCTTGGTAACTTTTGATATGAGGGTGGATTTTCCGCTGTTCGGATAACCTATGATCCCGACCTCCGCGATGAGTTTCAACTCGAGCCTCACATACCTTGATTCACCTGGCGCTCCCCTGGTAAACTTCCTCGGAGCCTGATTGGTGGGCGACTTGAAGCGGTTATTTCCGAACCCGCCCCTGCCCCCTCTCGCTATCTCGAAACGCTCTCCGTCCGCCAGCATGTCCTTCATGAAAATATCCCGGCCGTCCGAAACCTCGTTTACGATGGTGCCGCAGGGAACGCTTATAGACAGGTCCTGTCCGGTCCGGCCGCAACGGTTATTTCCACTGCCGGCCTGTCCTTCCTCCGCCTCGTAGTGCTGCCTGAAATGGAAATCTATCAGGGTCCTTATATTCTTGTTGGCCACCAGGAAAACGCTCCCGCCGTCTCCGCCGTCCCCGCCGGACGGGCCTCCCTTCGGGATATTTTTTTCCCTTCGGAATGCAACGCATCCGTCCCCGCCTTTGCCAGCCTTGATCCAAATCCTTGCTTCATCAAAAAATTTTGGCATCTCTTATTTTTCCCCTTCTTCCCCGTTAACTTTTTTCTTTATTTCTTCAAGGTCCTTAACCGTAGCGATACCAAGGCTCGAGAATATCCTGCCGGATATTTCCTTCAGGCACTCTCCCTTCTTATGGCAGCTTTCCTTAACCTCTTTCCCAATCTCACGGACACACTCCTTATTCTCCCGCCCTTTTGTTTCCATCTCCGAGATCGCCTCGCCCGCTTTCTCCTTAACGTAGAAGAAACTTCCCACGCCAATATTGAAGAGCCTCTCCATCAAAGACTTTTTCTTCTCCATTGTCAACCTCCCAGCTGCTTTGCCCTCCTTACAACCTCTGCGGCAGCTTTTTCAGTAAGCCCTGCTTCCCTGAGAATCCCTATATCGGCTTCAGATATGGAATAGACATCCGGAAATGCGGCCACTATCTTCTTCTTCCTCTCCTCTCCTATGCCCTTTATCCCGTCAAGAAAAGATTCCTTTACTTTCCTTGCCCTGATCTTCCTGTGGTAAGAGAGGGCAAACCTGTGGGCCTCGTCCCTTATACGCTGCAGCAAATGCCTCTCCCTGGAATCTTCTCCGAGCCTTAACGGTTCCCTGCTCCAGGGAACAAATATCTCCTCGTTCTCTTTGGCAAGCGACACCACCGGTATATCAAGCTTCATTCTGCCAAGGGCCCCTGCCGCAATCCCGAGGTGGCCCCGTCCCCCGTCAACCAGTACCAGGTCTGGCATCTCCCTGTCGTTTTCAGAAGAGAACCTTCTCTCAAGCGCTTCTTCTATCATCCTGTAATCATCTATGTTCGACCTGAAGATAATCCTGTACCTGCGGTAACCCTGCCTGTCGGGAATACCTCCCCTGAAGAGAACCTTCGAGGCGGTCGCAAGGGTTCCCGAGGTGTTTGAAACGTCAAAACCCTCAATGGCGTAAGGCGTCCTGTCAAGCCTTAGAATACCGGCAAGCTTGCAGAGAACGTTATTCTCCCCGTAAGACAAAAGCTCCTTCTCGTCCCTCAGCGGGAATCTCTTTCTCAGCCTGTCAAGCATTAAAAGCCTCTTCTTTATCTCGTTGGCCTTTTCGTATTCAAGATTCTCCGCAGCCTCAATCATCCACCTTTTCAGCTGTTTCTCAAACTCGGCGTATTCCCCTGAAAAGAATGCCTTTATTCCCCTGACGTGCTTTGAATAATCAAACATGGTGATTTTACCGCCGCAAGGCCCCGAACATCTTCCTATATCATACTGGGTACATACCCTCGAATTTTTTCTCCCCATCTCCCTGGCGCAGTTCCTGACAGGATAATAACGCCTGAGAAATCTCACGATTTCCTTGAGAAGGGTCGCATCCGGAAAAGGACCGTAATACGTGGAGTCTGCATCCATGGGCTCCCTTACAACCAGGACGGAAGGAAAATCTCCCGGGGTTATCTTGACAAAAGGATAACTCTTGCCGTCCTTGAGATCAACGTTGTACCTGGGCTGGTACTTCTTGATAAGCCTGTTTTCGAGAAGCAGCGCTTCCGCCTCGGAAGCCACGGGGATGACCTCGAAATCCTCTATCTTTTCAGTCATAAGCAAGGTCTTTACATCCAGTCCGCCCGGCCTGAAATATGATCCCACCCTTTTCTTGAGAGAGGAAGCCTTTCCGACGTATATGACCTTCCCGCCCGAATCTTTCATCAGGTAAACTCCGGGAATGTCCGAGAGTTCAGCCAGTCTTTTCTTCAGCTTTTCCTTCATCAGTTTTTTCGCCTTCTACTTCCTTCCCACCCTTATTGAGCTCATGGATGTAATTAAGCTGGAGATCGGCGATAGCTGCGTCCATAAGTTTTTTTTCATCCTCAGTGACATTGCCACTGGTTTTATCCCTTAGCACATCGAGCATGTCTATGACATGTTTCGCCGTATCAAGATTCTTTTCAATCTTTCCGGTCGCAGGATTTGCAACCTTCCCGAGAGCCTGCCATCCCCATCCGGAGAAGAAAGTAATTATGAAAACAAACATTCCTTCTTTCATGATATCTCCCCTGTTAATAAGATTATCCCTATATTGCGCTCCCGGGCATGTGCCGTTCCGGCCACCCGCCTGCCATTCCGCGGAGCCTGATTTTCGGCAGCCCCAAAAGCCTGGCGTCAACGTATAAAAGGCGAGAGAATCATGACAACCCCTGCCACCATAAGTATTATTCCTATGATAGCGAAAAGATCGGGAAGCCCTTCCCTTGCATAGTTGAGCCTTGGCTTGAACGTGAAGAAAACCCCGCCAATAATCAGAAGAGCGCCTGCAAGAACCTTCACGATGACCATTGGACGCCTCCTTTCCTCTCCCGTAAAAATTACGGGATGCGCGGTAAATTAAAACGGACAGGGTTCAAGCATCCTTGATACCTTTGTGCCCGGCATACTCTTTTGCGCCGATGCAGAAAAGCCTGCCATCTGCAAGACCCTCTCCACTGGCCCTGAAAATCCCGTTTATGTCCCCTTCTACGGAAAGGAAGAAGGAAGGCACGTAATTCCTTGTATATCCTTCAAACCGGTTGCCTTCCCTGCTCTCCGCAAGTATCTCGACTTCCCTGCCCACAAACCCGGCCTTTATTCTGTTGCCGGTCTCTTCCGATACAGACTTCAGGACAGATTCCCTTTCCTTGCCGGTCTTCACCGCCACCTTGTCATCCAGCAGGCAGGCCGGAGTTCCGGCCCTGCCTGAATACCTGAATATGTGCACCCTGAGAAATCCTGCATCCCCGACAGCTTTGCAGCTCATTTTGAAGTCATCTTCTCCTTCACCGGGGAAAGCCACCATGAGATCCGTCGTAAACGTAACGTCAGGTATCATCCTCCTGACATATTCAAGTTTTTCCATGTAACCTGCCAGGGTGTATCTTCTCTTCATGAGCGACAACACCCTGTCTGAACCGCTTTGCAGGGGAATGTGGAAATGGGTACATACCTTCCTGTTCCCGGAGATGTGTTCCACCAGCTTCTCATCGAGGTGGAAAACCTCCATGGAACTGAGCCGTATCCTTTCCAGGCCGTCTATCCCGGAAACCGCCCCGAGAAGCCTAACCAGGCTTTTCCCCGTATCCCTGCCGTAAGCCCCGAGGTCGACCCCTGTCATAACGATCTCCCTGTAGCCGCTGGCGGCAAGGGCCTTTGCCTCAAGCAGTATCTCTCTCTCGTCCCGGCTTACAACGGGTCCCCTGACATAAGGGATTATGCAGTAGGAACAGAAGTTCTCGCAGCCGTCTTCAATCTTGATGAAAGCCCTCGTGCGGCCGGGAAAGCCTGATATCATCCTGATTCCCGCAAGTTTCGATTCCGCAAAAGCTTCCTTGTCAGGAAAAACCTCCACTCCTTCAATCCCGGCGTAATCATTCTCCTTTTTCGCTCCGCAGCCGGTAACCCAGACCTTCCTGCCTTCCCTCACGCTTTTCCTGACAAACCTGCGGCCCTCAGACTCTGCCCT
>JAKPNC010000220.1 GCA_029548585.1 bacterium
TGCGGCCCCTTTCATAAATAAAATGGTCCTTTACAAAGAAACCGAAACAGCGGGTTCCTGTTTTTAACACTTCATCCCAAAGCTTGTAAAATCCCAGAGTTCCCTTGGGTCCAAATCCTTCATGCTGGTTCCATATCTCTATGCCGAGCACTCTCGGGTCAAAATTTAATTTTTCCAATACTGAAGCAACAGGGGCGGCGGTGTGGTTAAGAGTAATACCCCCTCCATCGGGAAAGCGCAGTCCTTCAACGGGCTTTCCACTTCTGTCCTCGCGCGTTCCGTCAAGAGCCGCCCTAAAAGCGTCTTCCCATGGCCGGTAGACGCCCTGCTTAATCGAAAACCTCAGGTCTTCTATTTCCTCGGGGTTAAACTCAAACCTTACCCTGACCCTGTCAGATTCAGCCCTGACGTATATGTTGGTTCTTTTTGCAGGTATCTTCCTGTTTTTAATAACGCCGCTGTCTTTCAGCTCATAAGTGGACGGGGACGCCTCCAGGGCTCCGTCTACGGTCATGGAAAGGGTTGCACCCTCCCCGCCCCCTATTATCAACTCCAGCCAGTATATACTCAGCCACGGCTTTTCCGGATCATGAGAATTCAGACCGGTAAATTCATATTCCACAGGAGAAATCCTGTTACGCCTGTAACTGGTTTTGGCAGCCTCCCCGTACCCGGTAGAAAAGTAACTGTCTATTACATTGAAATGGCCGATGCCCTGCGAGCTGTGTTGCTCAGCGTTTGGAGCCCAGAGTGCGTCCGGATGTTTCTTCCTGAAATCTTCGGGTAAAGGTGCAGGGCTTGAAGGGTAATAATTGGAAAAAGGCAGGTGGCGATATCCCATATTCCAAAAAGTTTCCGGAGATACGGTATAAGCGGGCGGCCTGTTGCCGTGCTGATGAGAAAAAGAGTGGATATATTCAAATGTCCCCCAGTCGACTTTTTCATATGGATTCAAAACCTCAGTACCCATTCCTTTCTTTCCATCCTGTGCAAAAGAATTCCTGTATTCCAGGATTGAACAAGCCATTAACAAAAGGGCCGCCGGAAAAAGATAAAACCTTTTCAGTTGCATTATCCCTCCCATGTGTAAACTGCTGCCCCCAAAGACTCCTGGAACATGTGCCAGGCTTTTGGAACCTCCATGGGCCGCGCCCGCGATGAATGCCGGGACAAGTAAAAACATTATAGCATTTATGGCTTTTCTCCTCCAATTTGCACTCCCGTAATAGTGACGGCCGGTATCTCATGCAAAACCCGGCCTGCATTATGTGATTGCAGTCGTTTTTCATTAAAATGGCAGAACATGTATTGACAGTAGAATGGCAAGGTTGTAAAATGCAGGCAGATTGAACACCGTATGCGTTCTTTTTCAAATTGTGAGATACGGGCTTGCAATGTATCCGGTCCCATCGTCACGGAGTGCATATGCCTCGAAATCCCTTTGAGACATTGCACAGCGTGAAGATAGACAACCTGCAGGCATAAAGAGTGAACCGGCTTGCACACGGGCATAAAAACCAGAGATACCAATGCCCCGATTGAATACGGGATTAATAAGCAGGCGATGAAAATGTCTGCCATTGTCTCTGTTTCCCGGAATTGATAAAGGGAGGTCTTCATGAAAAGGTTCACTTTCGCTTTTGTGTCATTCTTTCTTGCTGCTTGCTCCCTGTACTGCGGAACTCCCGGGACACTAAAGTGGTCGATAAAACCGGAATCATCCAACATCCCTTCACCGGCCATATCAAAAGACGGAACGGTTTACGTCACGGGGGGAAGCCGCCTTAAGGCTCTGAATCCGTCCACCGGAGGCATTAACTGGAGTTATGAGCCGGGAACGGCGCTCAACGCGGCCCCTGTGATAATGCCGGACAAAAGCATATGTGTAGGAGGAGCAAACGGAACGCTTTACATAGTAAATCCTTCCGGGTCGCTAAAGTTTTCGAGAAATTTCGGGGGCGGTTCCATAAACCAGCAGGTAGCCGTCAGCGGAGATGGAAACATTTTTCTTGCGTACGGCAATACCCTGTACTGCCTTTCACCCGAATTGCAGACAATCTGGACGTATGTTGCCGCGGACACGTTGAACAGCTCGCCCGTCCTCGGACAGGACGGCAGTATCTACCTTTCATGCCAGACAAAACGCACTTTTTATGCGATAAACATAGACGGTACTCTCAAATGGAGGCAGACATATCCCTGGGCGGCCAATAATTCCTATGATGATAGTGCTCTCCTGGGCACGCCGTCCCTAGGAGCTTTAGGCCAGGTTTACGTCGGGGATTCGGCGGGATACCTCAGGGAAGCGGACCCCGTCACAGGTGCGTTGCTCAGGGAATGGGCTGGAATGGATCGTTCTTCAATGACCTGCCAGCCAGCGGTCCACAACAACGGGTATAATATTATTGGGTGCACGAATGTAGGAATTTACGGTTTTCATCCCACGACGGGCGATTACAGGATTCTCTCCTATCTCGAAGGCGCGACATATTCCACTCCCGCAATCGGTTCCGACGGAACCGTGTATCTCGGCGTTTCCTATCAGACAACCTATCATACCTATTATTTTTACGCCCTGACACCCGTTTTCGGGTGGAGCAGCTGGTATTTTGCGACAAGATGGTCTTATTTTGTGGGACACCAGATGACATCTTCCCCCGCCCTCGGCTACGACGGCACGGCTTATATAGGAACAACCGACGGATATGTATATGCGATATACACCGAGAACACGGGATACCAGAACAATAGCCCCTTCCCAAAATACCGCCATGACAATTCAAACACGGGCAACAGCATGTACAACTCTTTTCTCACATGCCAGCCGTCCATCTATGACTTCGGTAATGTCAACCTGGGAACGGAAGTATCCAAGACCTTTTCGATTACCAACATTTCCGCCGTTTCTTACGACCTCGGGCAGTTTTCCCTGACGGAAAGCGGGCAGTCTGAAACGGAATTTCTTATTGCCGACGACTGCTCGGGACAGACTATTGCACCCGGACAGACCCTCCAGTTCACGGTTACCTTCCGGCCTCTTCTTAACGGCAG
>JAKPNC010000227.1 GCA_029548585.1 bacterium
GGGCATGCTTCTGCGGCTCTCCTTTTTTCGTTCCCTTTCATCCCTGAGGTACCGTTGAAAAATATCCCGGGATCCGTGATAAGGCCGCACATTCCGCCGTTTCTGAACGCGGGGTCCCTTTAATGTTGAAAAAGTGTTGCCGCTTCCCTTCAGGTGCTGTATACTTTAACTGGAGCAAGGTTTTTACAGGATAATTAAACACGGAGAAAGAGGATGCCATTTATCGGTAAGAAATATCTTCTGAGCAGTGAGTGCGCGGAAAGAATTTACGGCAAAATCGAAGGGCTTCCCATCGTTGATCCCCATAATCACGCCATAGTCAGCGAGATCGCCTCCAACGGAAACTACGGGAACCCATGGCAGTTTTTCATAGGCACAGACCATTATATTTGGTCTTTGTTGAGGAAGTTTTCTGTGGAAGAGCGTTATATCACAGGTACTGCTTCTCCTGAAGAGAAATGGAACCGGCTTGCCGGTGTCTTCCCGCATATGGCCGGGAATCCTGTCTATGAATGGATGCACCTGGAGCTCAGGAGGTTCATGGGTATAGAAGAACTCCTGGGGCCTTCAACGGGCCGAATGATCTGGGAGAAAACCTGCCGCCTTTTGAAAGAACCAGGGTATCGTCCGCAGGCCCTTCTCGGGAGGCTTGGAGTGGAGGTCATGTGTTCCAGCGATGATCCCGTGGACCTTCTTGACGACCATGATAAGGTCAACTCGGCCATGGGCCGCATTCTTGTCCATCCGACCTGGCGCGCCGACAGGATTGTCAGCGTATCCGCTCCCTGGTGGCCGGGTTATGTCAGGCAGCTTTCTGAAAGGTTCGGGGCCGATGCTTCCTCTCTTCAGGGCCTTCTGGATAACCTGCAGAAATCCCACGATTATTTTGCCCTCCACGGCTGCCTGGCAAGCGACCACAGCATGAGGATTCCTTTTCACTGCGTGTCTGAAAGAAAACAGGCAGACAGGATTTTTACCCGCGTTTATTCCGGGCAGACGGCAACGGAAGAAGAAAAAGGCATTCTCGCAGATTTCATATTTTCCCAGCTGGCGGAGATGGATTCGTCCAGGAACTGGGTTTTCCAGATGCACCTGGGAGTGGTCAGGGACACCCGGAATTCACTCTTTGATTCTTTCGGCCCTGATGCCGGATGCGATGTTTCCGATCATTCGGCAGACATGCTGCCTCCGTTGAAAAGCTTCCTTAACAGGTTTGACGGGAGGCTTAAGGTTATCCTCTACTGCCTGGATTTTGTATACCAGGCAACTTTTGCCACCCTTTCCCGTGCTTTCGGACCAAACGTCAGGCTTGGAGCAGCATGGTGGTTCTGCGATACCCCGTTCGGCATGAAAAGACAGCTCGAGTATATGAGCTCTGTGGACCTTCTGCATTTTTATCCCGGGATGGTCTCTGATTCAAGAAGAATATTGGCCTACGGTTCCAGGTTTGAGATGTTCAGGAGGGTCCTGAGCGACGTGCTGGGCAACATGGTTGAAAAGGGCCGCGTTCCCGAAGAAATCGCCTCGGAGATTGCCGGCAGGATCTGTTACAGCGGTCCCAGGGAATTCTTCGGTCTTTGAATAACCCGGAGGTAAAATGAAAAGGATGATGCTACTCATAATTTTTCTTGCATGTGCAGTACACGTATTTGCCGAGGAAACGATAGTGCCGCCAGCCCTGGACCTGACCGCTTTGTCGGAGAAGTCTGCTTCCATGGAGAAGAACATCTACAAGGTTGCCGACGAGGTTTCCAGGCAGAACAGGGAACTTCTCGACCTCAGAAAGGAGATAGATGTTCTTAAGGAGAGCAACCAGAGACTGATACAGGTTCTGAGAAACCTTGAAATCTACGTGAAGTCGGTTTCTTCCATGCCCCCCGATGCCTCCCAGTGGGAGAAGGTCAGGTCAGGAATGAAGTC
>JAKPNC010000239.1 GCA_029548585.1 bacterium
AAATACCATCCCGTTTCAGATTACGGGGATCTGAAAACCTATAAATTCCCTGATTACGGCAATAAAAAAAGGTACGAAAAGGCAAGCGAGCTTATTTCTCAGAACAGGGAGAATAAATTTATTCTTGCATCCATACCGTTAAGCCTGATGCACAGGCTCGAGTATCTCAGGGGGCATGAAAATGCATGGATGGATTATTATAACTATCCTGAAGAATGCGGAAAACTGCTGGACACCATGTGCGAAATTGCCATGACTTCCATAGAGAGATTTTCTGAAATAGGGGCTGACGGCGTTTTTTCATGCGATGACTGGGGGTTCCAGGACAGGCTTATGGTGAAGCCTGAAATCTGGCACAAGATGTGGAAGCCAAGGTATAAAAAAGTGTATTCCTTTGCAAAAAGCAGGGGAATGCTGACTTTTCTTCACAGCTGCGGGTACATTACCGATATCCTGGGCGGTTTGAAAGAGGCGGGCCTTGATGTAATACAGATGGACCAGCAGGAAAATATGGGCGTGGAAAAACTTGCGGACCTTTATGGAGGGAAACTGTGTTTCTGGTGTCCCGTTGATATTCAAAACACAATGGTAAAAGGGTCGGTGGAAGATGTGAAGGATTACGCAAGGAAACTCATAACTTCTTTTGGGAGTTTTGACGGGGGTTTCATTGCAAAATGGTATCCCTCTCCCGAAGCGCCGGGTCACTCATGGGATAAAATCCGCGCAATGGCAGAAACCTTTGTTGAATACGGTTCGACATTTTACAGGTGAAGACGTAAAAAAGTTATCACGATTTTTCGCCGTGCCACAGACAGGGGCGAAAGGTAAAGGAGAAAGATGCTGACGGATCTTGAGATCGCGCAGAAGGCCGAAATAAGGCATATTGTCGAGGTAGCAGAAAGAGCGGGCATTGAAGAAAAGTTCCTTGAACTCTACGGAAGGCATAAGGCGAAGGTTTCAACGGATATCCTTAAGGAGCTTGAGCCCCGGAAAAACGGTAAGTATGTCGATGTTACCGCCATTACTCCTACTCCCCTCGGAGAAGGCAAAACGGTTACTACTATCGGGCTTTCCCAGGCACTGGGAAAACTGGACAAAAGTGTTTTTACCTGCATAAGACAGCCTTCATTGGGTCCGGTTTTCGGGATAAAGGGAGGGGCTGCAGGAGGAGGTTATTCCCAGGTTATACCCATGGAAGATTTCAACCTCCACCTGACGGGGGATGTCCACGCGGTCGGACTGGCCCATAACCTACTGGCGGCTTTTATCGATAATTCCATATGCAAGAAAAATCCTCTTGGAATAGACCCATTGGCTGTTAACTGGCGGAGGGTAGTGGATGTTTCGGACAGGGCTCTCAGGAATATCGTGACAGGACTCGGCGGCAGTGAAAACGGGATACCGAGGGAGACGGGATTTGACATCACGGTTGCTTCCGAGGTGATGGCCATCCTGGCGCTTGCCGAGAACCTTGCCGGTTTAAGGGAAATGCTCGGCAGGATAATCGTGGCAACCAACGGGCAGGGCAGGGCTGTGACCGCCGAAGACCTGAAAGCGGCAGGAGCCATGGCCGTACTCATGAAGGATGCAATAAAGCCCACCCTCATGCAGACCCTCGAGCATACACCCGTTTTTGTCCATGCCGGCCCATTTGCCAACATTGCCCACGGCAACAGTTCCATAATAGCTGACAGGATTGCCCTCAAGCTGGCGGAATATGTCGTTACCGAAAGCGGTTTCGGGGCAGACTGCGGCATGGAAAAATTCATGGATATAAAGTGCAGGTACAGCGGGCTGAGACCGGACTGCGTGGTTATTGTAACTACCGTAAGGGCGCTTAAGATGCACAGCGGAAAGTTCAGAGTTGTGCCGGGCAAACCCCTCAGCAAGGGACTGGTTGAAGAAAATATTGATGCCCTGGAAGAAGGAAGCTGCAACCTTGCCAAGCATATTGAAAATGCGAAACTGTTTGGTATCCCGGTAGTTGTTGCCATAAACAGGTTTCACACGGATACGGAGAAGGAGATAAAAACTCTGCAAGAAAAGGCTCTCAGTTTTGGTGCTGACGATGTTTCTGTGAGCAAGGTCTGGGAAAAAGGAGGGGAGGGTGGAATTGACCTTGCCGAAAAGGTTGCCAAAAATTGCGATAAGGAGAAGAATTTCAGCTTTCTTTATCCGGACGAATGGGATATAAAGAAGAAGATAGAAACCATCGCCCTGAAAGTATATGGCGCCGGGAAGGTCGAATATGCCGCGCAGGCGGAAGAAAAAATTAAAACATATACCGGGTGGGGATTCGGACACCTGCCGGTATGCATGGCGAAGACACATCTTTCGCTTTCCCATGACCCATTGCTTAAGGGTAGGCCTCAGGGTTTCGTTCTTCCGGTAAGGGATGTAAGGATATCGGCGGGAGCAGGTTTTCTCTATCCATTGTGCGGCGACATGAGAACCATGCCAGGCCTGCCCGGAGTACCTGCCGGCACAAGGATGGATATTGATGCCGAAGGCCGGATAAAGGGGCTTTTTTGATTAACGCGCATGCATGAGAAAATGTATCATCCCGGCAATCCCTGAAGGTTTTTCAATGAAACGGTGTTTTCTGTAGCCTTATATGCTTCAGTTCAAGGTTAATCCTTTATCCACTTGGAATTCAAAGAGGCCCTGACATAGACATCCCGGAATGACAATAAGCGGTGCCCTTCCAGGCTCTTATTCTGAGAACGCTTCTCTGAAGAATCTTTCCTTTCTTCATCCAAGGCCAAAGGAAAAACCTTTCATCCCCTGTTGCCCAGGGGAATTTCACGTTATATTTTTTTGAATCTGCAAGATCCTGTGGCTTGATTACCACGGGGAGGGGAAAGGTTTAGGCCTCTCTTTTCCTCAGGGAGAAAAGGATACCCGTTGCAAGAATGCCAAGTCCGACAGCGACAAATGAGACCGGCAGGCTGAAAGCCTGCCCGAGAAGTCCGACAATCAGCGGTCCTGTGAAGTTGCCCCCTCCGACCAGGGATTCGTGTATCTCCATGGGCAAACGGTATTTTGAATGGAGAAGCATGCTGTTGTGGTAAGCAAGTGCTCCCGTTATGCCCAGGATGGCTGTGCCTGCCACAACCTGCAGAGGTCCTTTGCCCAGTCCTATCATGAAACAGCTTGCGCAGAATAATGCACAGGATGCGAGAAAGCCCCATCGGTTGACGATGACCGGCTTGTTGCGCAGCATGTAGAATACCGCCAGCCGGAGAAAAAGAAGAATTGCAAGGATATTGCCCACCAGCAGGGGTGAGAAACCCCTTGAAAGACCGAGCTTGGGAAAGAGGAACATGACAGAGCCGGCCGTCATGAAATGGATGAAGTTAAGAAGGCGCACGCGCTGCACCAGCGGATGGAGAGCTGCAGGTGTTTTTCCCATGATACTGCCGCTTTTTGACGGCATGTCAATGGAGTATATCTTTTCCTTCCTTGAAAAGAGGAGAATGAAGGCAAAGATTCCCAGTGGAACCGACAGGAGAAAAGGTGCCCTGTAATCGAGAGAATATATGCTTCCCGCAAAGAAGGCCCCGAAGATGAGGCCCGAAGACCATGAAAGGTTGAAAAAGCCCGTCCTTTTTTCGCCCTCCGTGCCGGTGAAGAAGTACTGCATGGAAGGCCAGAAGATTGCATAGAAGAAACCTGCGGCGAGAAGAAGGGCAAACAGGGCCGGAAGCGGGACGAAGGCCAGACCGATATAGCATGCGCATGCCGCCAGGGGGGCCGATATGAAAAGAATGGTCCTCTTTCTTTTTGTCATCCGGGACTGAAGGACGGCTGTTATCGTGTATATGAAGTTTCCCGAGAAGCCGGCCAGGCCTATGACGAAGGGACTGCTTCCCTTCACCTGCGCAAGGAACATGGAAAGAGCCACGCTTACAAGGCAGTTCATGAATGACATGACGAAAGAAGCTGTATATGCCGAAGAAAAAAAATGCATTTGTAAGACTCCTTT
>JAKPNC010000243.1 GCA_029548585.1 bacterium
AAGGAGAAAAAATGGCAAGATTATTGGGTGTTGAAATCCCTGACAACAAGAAGGTGGTAATAGCCCTGACTTATGTTTTCGGAATAGGCAGGGTATCAGCAGAGAACATAGTCAGGCATACCGGGATTGAAGGCAATAAGAAGGTCAAGGACCTTAACGAGGAAGAACTCGGGAAGATCGCCGGGTTCATACAGAAGAACATATCAGTGGAAGGAGATCTCAAGAAAGAGGTTTCCGAGAACATAAGAAGGCTTCAGGAGATAAGTTCTTACAGGGGATATCGCCACAAGCATTCACTTCCTGTGAGAGGCCAGAGAACAAGGTCGAATTCAAGGACCCGGAAGGGGTCCAGGAAGACAGTTGGAGTCATAAGGGACAAGACGGCCAGAAAGGCAGTGAAACAGGATATACACGACGGATCTAAAACAAAACAATAAGGATGAAAAATGGCTGAAAAAAAAACATACGTAAAGAAGAAAAAGAAGTATAGCGAGATCCTGAAGGGAGTAGCCCACATACAGGCGACTTTCAACAATACCATAGTAACTATTACAGACATGCAGGGAAGGGTTCTGCTTTGGGGCAGCGCCGGCACGGTGGGGTTCAAGGGAACAAGGAAAGGAACTCCTTTCGCAGCCCAGCTCATATCTGAAAGCGTTGCGAGGAAGGCCCAGACCCAGTACAACATGAAGGAACTCGATGTTTTTGTGAAGGGTCCCGGACCAGGGAGGGAAACAGCCATAAGGTCGCTTCAGAGCGGTGGGCTGAATATCCTTTCCATTAAAGATATAACTCCAATACCTCACAATGGATGCAGGCCACCAAGCAGAAGGAAAGTCTAAAGAACGGAGAATAAAAATGGCAAAAACAACCAAACCTTTATGCAAGGAATGCAGGAAAAACGGCGTTAAGCTCTACCTCAAGGGCAGGAGATGCGAGACCGTGAAGTGCCCCGTCGACAAGAGAGAGAAGAGGACAAGAAAATTCGTCAGGCGGAAAAAGATCTCGGAATACGGAGTACAGCTCAGGGAGAAAAACAAGGTCAAGATCTACTACGGAGTTCTCGAAAGGCAGTTCAAAAGGTATTTCGAGCTTGCGAAGGCTACCCCGGGAGTTACGGGCGAAATACTTCTCCAGTTTCTCGAGAGGAGGCTTGACAACATTGTTTTCAGGTCCAACTGGTGCTATTCGAGAAGGATGTCGAAACAGATTATTAACCACGGGGATATACTGGTCAACGGCAAGAAGATAGACAGGCCCGGTTATATGGTGAACATAAATGACGAGATACAGCTTAAGCCGAACAGCAAATATGCAGGGATAGCCAAGGAAACCATAGAAGATTACAAGCAGCATATCGTGCCGGCTTTCCTTCAGGTTGACGAAGAACACTGCAGGATAAAGGTAGTCAGGCATCCTGTCAGGGAGGAAGTCGCCCTGCCTATCGATGAACAGCTGATTGTCAACCTGTATTCCAAATAATAAGGGGTGAGAATATGAAAGATTTTCAATTTCCACAGAAGTTCGTATGGGAAAAAGAGACTTACAAGCCCAATTACGGGAAACTGACCATAGAGCCCCTTATCAGGGGTTACGGGATAACCGTAGGGAACGCCCTCAGGCGGGTGCTTCTTTCTTCCCTTTGGGGCGTTGCTGTGACTTCTCTGAAGGTGGAAGGGGTTTTTCATGAGTTCACCAAGGTTGAGGGAATAAAGGAAGACATGGTTGAAGTCATTATGAATGTTAAGCAGATAAAGCTAAAAGCAAATATCTCCGATTTTCCCCATGTCATAAATACCGTGATAGAGAAAAGCGGCCCGGTGACAGCCGCAGACCTGGTATCCGACAGCGGATTGGAAGTTCTGAACGGGAACCTTCACATAATGACCCTTACCCAGAAGAAGAAATTTTCGATAGATATTGAAATCACCGAGGGAAGGGGATATGTTTCCAACGAGAGCCTGAAGAGAATAAAGGGATCTGTTCCCCTCGGATCAATGCTGATAGACGGGCTATATTCTCCCGTTGCAAAAGTCCTGTACAGCGTGGAGAATATCCTCTATAAGACTTCCCATGATTACGAGAGGCTTACCCTGGAGGTCTTTACTACCGGGGCAATTGCTCCTCTCGATGCGGTCAGCGAGGCTACCGGCATAATAAATTCGCATTTCAATCTGATAGAGGAACATCAGACCATAGGGGAGAAAGAAGCCAGGAAGGAAGCCGAAGAATCCAAGCTCGAAGTTGCTGAAGGAGATATGCACATTTCGGAGATCATATTCCCGACAAGGGTCAACAACGTCCTTAAGAAGCTTGGAATCAAGACAATCACAGAGCTTCTTCGGATGCCAAGGGAAGAGCTCGAGGGAATAAAGAACCTTGGAAAGAAATCGATTGAAGAAATAGACAGCATACTGGCTGAAAAGGGCTTCAAGTTGAAGTCAAAAACAGAATTGGAACAAGAGGCAAAAAATGAGACATAAAAAAGACGGCAGAAAGCTTGGAAGGAATAAATCCCACAGGAAAGCGCTGATACGGAACATGTCTATCAGCTTTTTCGAGCACAAGCAGATAAAGACCACCGAGGCCAAGGCCAAGGAACTCAGGCGTACGGTCGAGAAGCTTATCACAGTCGGCAAGAAGGGCGATCTTGCAAGCCTTAGACAGATTAATTCCGTTTTGAACCATGCCCAGAGCCTTTCGAAAGTCAGAGAGATATCGGAGAAGTACAAGGAGAGAAACGGCGGTTATACACAGATAATCAAGCTTGCCCCCAGAAGGGGAGACAGCGCCGAAATGGTTATAATAAAACTGGTGGAATGATAATGAATAAGAACCTTAGATTTCTTGACATGTTTGACAGGAAGAGCAATGTGTACAACCTGATTTCCGAGCTCTCAGATATGGCCCACAAGCTGCTTGGCGCCGATATGTCATCCGGCAGGACCGGGAAAGAAGATGCTTTTGCGGAGATGGTAATGGATGATAAGATGTCTCCTGTTGTTGAATCGGACGAGGCTGTCGCTCCCAAAGCAGAAGGCCCCGACCCGTCCTGATTGATCCCCGGGTTTTTCTCAAGCTGATGAATATAAACGGAATGCTGGGCAGAGGGGATATCCCTGACATGAGGACGGTGTTGCTGATTTTTCTCTCGGTTATCCTGTATCCTGCTTTTCTGGTCTTCTTCCTGCCGGAACCTTTTGCCCCTGATAACGTGAATAGTTTCCTGCTCCGGAGCATTTTCCATACCTCTATCCTTACCTTCTTTCTCCTCTTTCTTCTCTTTTCCAGGTTCAGACAGTATATTTTTTCTGTTCTTGACAGGCCTTCTGTTTACATCTTCAAAGGTTTTTTCGCTTACCTTGCATTCATTCCCCTGATGGTGCCCATAACTCTTTTCACGGGGTATTTTTTAAAGGCCGTTGGAATTCAACCTTCCTTACAGGAAATTGTCCGGCTCTACATGGATTCAGATTCTGGGGGAGTTTTGACCCTTGTGTTCATATCAAGCTGCATCATCGCCCCTTTTGCCGAAGAGGTGATATACAGGGGCATAGTTTACAGGGCGATGAAAGGGAGATTCCCGGTTTCAGTATCCATTATATTGAGCGCGGCCTTCTTTGCCCTTATCCACATGGAATTGTCGAGCCTTCCCGCACTCTTTTTCCTCGGGCTGGCTCTGGCATGGCTTTTTGAGAAACACGGCAACCTGTGGCCGTCCATAGGGCTTCATTTTTTCAACAATTTTTTTGCAAACATGGCGCTCCTGCTGCTCAAGACAACAGACTTTGTCAATCTGGAGAGCCTTAACCTGTAGCTTTTAACATGTTCAAAACGGGGTCATGATATGACTGTTACAATAATCGGAGGCGGGGGAAGGGAGCATGCGATAGCCTGGAAACTTAAAAATGACGACAAAAATATCAGGTTGTATGCCGTTCCGGGCAACGGAGGCATATCAGGGATAGCCGAGTGCGTAAGCATAGATACTTCCGATGTTGTTAAGCTGGCAGAGTTTGCAGAGGAAAAGGGCTCGGATTATACCATAGTAGGGCCCGAGGTTCCCCTTTCCCTGGGGATAGCCGACATCTTTGCCGAAAGGGGGCTTAAGGTGTTCGGGCCTTCCATGAAGGGCGCGATGCTTGAATCTTCAAAGGTTTTTGCCAAGCAGTTCATGAAACGAAACGGCATACCCACGGCAGACTTCATTGTCGTATCCTCTCACGATGAAGGCGTAAAAGCCCTTGAAGAAGCTGAATATCCATGCGTGCTGAAATATGACGGCCTCGCGGCTGGCAAGGGAGTCGTCGTGGCGGAGAACAGGGAAGAAGCCGTTATGTTTCTCGACGGGGTTTATGGCAGGAAAGTTTTCGGACGGGGAAGCAGGAAGGTGATAATTGAAAAGTGCCTCAGAGGCAGGGAGCTTTCTTACCTTGTCTTTACCGATACCCTGAGCTTCCTTTCAATGGTTCCGGCAAAAGACCACAAGAGGGTCTTCGACTGCGACAGAGGGCCCAATACAGGCGGGATGGGATGTTCTTCACCTCCGGCTTTTTTCACTGAGGACCTCGGGAAGGAGATCAGGAAAAAAATTGTTATTCCGACTCTCAACGGCCTTTCAAAAGAGAATGTGGATTACAGGGGAGTGCTCTACTTCGGGCTCATGCTGACACAGGACGGGCCGTTTCTCCTCGAGTACAATGCCAGGTTCGGGGATCCCGAGACACAGGTGATCCTTCCCAGGATGAAATCTCCGCTCATCGAAACGGTAAAGGCTGTTTCGGAAAGAAGGCTTGATTCGATTTCCATTGAGTGGAGCGATAGAAAATCCGTATGCGTTATACTGGCTTCATCCGGATATCCCGGAAGCTATTCAAAGGGAAAGGTTGTGAAAGGTCTCTCATGCCCTGGAAATGTGACAATTTTCCATGCCGGCACTGAAAAAAGGAACGGAGACATTTTTACTTCCGGAGGCAGGGTGCTGGGGATAACGGCCATGGGAACCACCATGCGGGAGGCCAGGGAAGACGCATACAGGGCCGCCGCCCTTATAGATTTCGAAGGAAAACATTACAGAACTGATATAGGACTTGATTCTTCTGTATAAATCCGCCTTTAAGGAGACTTGTCCCTGCAGCCAGCCGTTGAGCCGCTTATGCGGCGTTTTCAGAAGGCTTCAGGGCCAGGCAGGCTTTTTGACAACAGGGTTTGAAATGGGGCGTTTTGGCGCCACGGGAAGTGCCCGCGGGATTCCATGGAGCAGTGTTGTAAGGGGAATTTTTTTTCGGTCGCTAAACTATTCCACTCTGCCCGGAGTCTAAGTACTAACATGTTCCGGGACAAGGCATCCCGGAAGGCCAATGGAAAAGATATGGAAAAAATACTCAAGTGCGTTTTTTTTGTCATTTTTCTTCTTATGTCAGGATGTTCTCTTAAGAACCTCGAAAGGTCTGCCGATAGAGAAGTTTCTTCCATCATGTCTGAAAAGATGAAGAAGATCGAGGGTGAAAAGGTTCCGGGTTTCATCCCGGGCATAGATGAATCTTCCCGTTCTGAAACGGTTTTCCTTACCCTGAAAGATGCCATAGTTCTTGCGGCAAAGAATAACAGGGAATATAAATCGAGGCAGGAAGATATTTACCTCAACATGCTGGATCTTACATATCAGAGGTATCTTTACAGGACAAGGTTCGGCCTTACCGGAGACGCCGGCTGGGATAAGGGCGACGGAGAAAGTTTTTCCGGAGGCCTTAACCTGAGGCTATTGCGCTGGCTTGCCCAGGGCGCCCAGATCACCATGAATATCTCGGAAGATTTCATCAAGTATCTTACCGGGGACAGGCGGAAGGATGTTCAGACGATAATCTCCATGAATATCTTGCAGCCTCTTCTCAGGGGCGCGGGAAAGGCCATTGCGCAGGAGGATCTCGTCCAGGCCGAAAGGAGCGCAATTTACTCTCTGAGAAACTTCATCCGGTACCAGAACAGTTTTTCTGTCGATACAACAGAGAAGTACCTTGCTCTGCTTCTCAGCAGGAACAACCTGCAGAACATCTACAATAATTACGAAAGCCTCAAGTCTGCCCGGGAAAGGATGGAGATGCTCGCCGATGCGGGAAGGCAGCCTCCGTACGAGGTGGACCAGGCAAGGCAGTCGGAATTCGCTGCTTACCAAAACTGGCTGAGGGCAAAAAACGCCTACGAAACCCTGATGGACAATTACAAGGTTTTTCTCGGGCTTGCAAGGAAAGATGTGCTGGCTCTGGACGACAGGCTTCTCGAACATCTTATAGATTCAGGAATTGAGAAGCCGGCCATTGAACCGCAGGAATTCATGGATGCCGCCCTCATGAAAAGGCTCGATCTCATGACAGATTACGATGAAGTCGAGGACGCCAGGAGAAGGATAAACGTTGCCCTGAACAGGATGAAGCCCAGAATAGACGCCGAGTTGAGTGTTACGGGTTCTACCGAGACCAGGTCGTATCCGAACCTCGATTTCAACCAGCCTTCTTACCGGGCGGGGATAATTTTCGACCTTCCCCTCGACAGGTTGCCTGACAGGAATAATTACAAAAAGGCACTGATAGACCTTAACAAAAGGCAGAGGGATTTTGAAAGCAGGAGGGATTCCATCATTCTTGAAGTAGACCAGCAGTACAGGAATCTCGGGGAGTATTACCAGAGTTATCTTATACAGCTTAACAGTCTGAAGCTTGCCGAGAAGAGGATTGAGAGCACCAACCTCCTCCTCCAGGCGGGCAGGGCGACCGCCAGGGACCTTCTCGAGGCGGAAGAATCTTACCTTCAGGCTAAAAATTCGCTTTCCGCATCTGTCACCAACTATTTGGTTTCATACCTGAAATTGCTTTATTCTGCCGAAAGGCTCGAACTTGACGATACCGGCTTATGGAAGGGAGATCTATATGAAAAAATTACTAAAGAGGATATTTAAGAACAGACTTTTTTACCTGGTTCTGCTGATAATAGCCGCTCTTCTCCTCTTTAACAGGAGCATGGCCCAGAAGAGGAAGCACGGAGAGCTTGTTACTTTCAAGGTAAAGAGGCAGAACCTCCTTATTTCCGTAATTGAAGGCGGCAACCTTGTTGCCCTCGAATCTCAGAAAATAAGGAACGAGGTTCCGGGCAACAGGAATATCCTGGAGGTTGTCGATGAAGGCGTCCTGATAACCGAGCAGGACGTCAACGAAGGCCGGATACTGATAAAGCTTGACTCCAAGGATCTCGAGGACCGTAAGGAACAGCTGGTTCTGAACGTTGAAAATAGCCTTGCGGCTTTCACCGAGGAACAGCAGCGCATGGAAATCCTCAAAAAGGAGAATGACAGCAATATAACCCAGGCTGAACTCAAGGTGAAGTTTGCAGAGATGGATCTTAAGAAGTATCTGGGGGATAAACTGGCTGAGAGCATCATAGGCAAGAGCGAGGATATCAATTTTGCCGTGCTTGCAAGAAGCGACAATCTCGGTGGAGAGGCCCTTAACAGGAAGAGTGCGCTCGAGAACAAGATAGACCTTACCAAGGAAGAGGTCGCAAGGGCAAGGGACAAGGTCGGATGGAGCGAACGACTCTCGGAGAAGGGGTACGTTACAAAAATGGAGCTCGAAGCGGATAAGCTTGCCCTCAAGCAGAAAGAGGTTGCCCAGCAACAGTCCGAGCTGGAATACCAGCTCTTTCTCAAGTATGACTTCGCCAAGGATGTTGAAAAAGCTCTTTCGGATTTTGAAGAGTCTATGCTTCAGCTGGCCCGCGTCAAGGACATGGCCAGGGCAAAGACCATACAGTCCGAAGCCAACCTCAAGAACAAGAAGGCGGCATACCTGCTGACCAAAAACAACCTCAGGGAGGTCGAACAGAATATTGAACAATGCACCATAAGAGCGACCAAGCAGGGTTTTGTCACATATGCGAGCAGCGGCCGGCCCTGGGCAAGCCAGAACCTGATACAGCCCGGAACGACCATAAGGATGTACCAGGAACTTTTCAACCTCCCGGATTTCAGGACCATGGGCGTGGAGATAAAGGTTCACGAATCTTCAATAAAGAGGATCGTTCCGGGCCAGTCAGCCAGCATAAAGGTTGACGCTTTTCCTGATATATCCCTCAAGGGCAAAGTAAAAAAAGTTGCCATCTTGCCGGATGCTACCATAAAGTATCTCAACCCTGACATCAATGTCTACCTGACACAGATAAACCTTGAAGGAATTGATGAAAGCATGGAATTCCTCAAGCCCGGCATGACCGCCAAGGTGGAGATCATAATAAAGGAGCTTGAAGATGTCATTGCAGTGCCCATAAACGCTGTCTTCTTCCGCGCTGAAAAGCCCTATGTGTCAATTCTGAAAAACGGGGTTCTTTCTGAAAAAACTGTCAAACTGGGTGACAGCAGCGTCACCATGGTCGAGGTGAAAAGCGGTCTTGTACAGGGAGACACGGTGGTTATCAAGCCAAACGTTTCCCTGACTTCAAGGGTAAAGAAATCCGAACTCGAGGAGAAGGGATCTTTCAAGCCGGAAACTCCTTCATCCGGGGACGTGCAGGCGCCCGGAGAATCGGCTCCGGCGGTTCCCCAGGCCGTTAATGTCGGCCAACCCGGAGAGGCGCCTGCTTCTTCCGGCACGGGAAGGAACGGCGCAGGCGTGCGGCGGAGGAGTCAGTAATAAAAGCATGGAAGCGATAATAAAACTTGAAAACATCGTCAAGACTTATCAACTCGGGGACATTCAGATACCCGTTCTTAAGGATATCTCCCTTGAAATAGAACGGGGCATACACATGTCTCTGATGGGCCCTTCGGGGAGCGGAAAGACTACTATGCTTAACATCCTCGGCTGCCTTGATACGCCGACTTCGGGCCGATACATACTGGAGGATACAGAGGTCTCTTCCCTTGACGACGACAGGCTCTCGGATATAAGGAGCAGGAAGATAGGTTTCATTTTCCAGTCGTACAATCTTATCCAGCATCTTACCGTCATTGAAAATATAGGACTGCCTCTCTTCTACCAGGGAATAGACGAAAGGATCGTGAACGAGAAATCCTACGAGATGGCCGGGATAGTAGGGCTGAAGGAGAGGATCAGGCACAAGCCGACAGAATTGTCAGGAGGCCAGCAGCAAAGGGTTGCCATCGCAAGGGCGCTTATAAACAATCCCACTTTCATCCTTGCGGACGAACCGACGGGCAACCTTGACACAAAGACAGGAAAGGAGATAATGGAACTTCTTGCGAACCTGAACCAGCAGGGGACAACCCTGTTCGTTATAACCCATGACAGCAAGATAGCCGATTATGGCAGATCGGTCGTCAGGATACTGGACGGGGAGATAGTCAGAGAGAGTTAGGGGGCATGCCCCTGAGGACAAAAATGAAATTCAGCCTACTTCATGCTACGAGAATTCTTAAAGCGGGATGGAAGAATATATACATGCACAAGCTCCGTTCCCTGCTGACCATACTCGGCATAGTTTTCGGCGTGGCTTCCGTCATATCCATGCTTGCCATAGGCGAGGGGGCAAGCTTCGAGGCCCGTGAGAAGATAAAGGAGCTTGGAAGTCACAACGTAATAGTGAAGACAGTAAAACCTCCGGCCGAGGCGACATCCCAGCAGAATGTAACCCTTGCCTCATACGGCCTTACCCCCCAGGATTTAATGAAGATAGAGACGATCCCATCGGTTGAAAAGATTGTTCCCACCTGGGAGGACAAGATGGATGTCTGGTACATGGAGAAGAACCTTCCCATCAGGCTTGTTGGAACTTACCCCGAATATCCCGCGGTTATGAACCTCGAGATAACAAAAGGAAGGTTTTTCACTTACATTGACTACAAGCTCGCCCATCCGTACGTGATCATCGGCTCCTCGGTGGCCAACCAGCTTTTTCCCCTGGAAGATCCCGTCGGGAAAGAGGTCAGGATAGGGGTAAACTATTTTACCGTCCTGGGCGTTGCAAGTGAAAGGGCTATCGTTTCAGGTGTCGGATTCGAGGCAGAAGACATAAACTTTGATGTCTATATGCCCCTTACCACACAGCGCATGTATTACGGGGAGTACTCTGTCGGGGAGAAGGGAGGCGGCATAAGGTCATCCGACATGAGCTGGGTCAGGTACCACA
>JAKPNC010000256.1 GCA_029548585.1 bacterium
TAAAAGCAAAAATCACGGGAGTTATAACGAAGGAAAAGAAACTTAAAATAAGGAGCAGGGGATTTTTCAGCGGGGGCTCAACCCTGACATTCTGAAAACCGTCCAAGGGAAGACCAGGAGAGACAACCTAAACATATGAACAAAGAAACCATCAGGAAGATAGAGTCGGAGAGAATAAGAAAACTGCCGGTTTACATGTTCCAGGAGATAAACGCCAGGAAGATGAAACTGCGTCATGAGGGCAAAGATATCATAGATCTCGGTATGGGCAACCCCGACAGGCCCGCTCCCGGACCGGTGGTAGAAAAGCTTGCCGAGGTGGCATGCGACAACAAGGCACACAGATACAGCGCATCCAAAGGCATCTCTCACCTCCGCAGGGAGATATGCATGTGGTACGAAAAACGGTTTGGAGTTGTTCTCGACCCTGAGGAAGAAGCCGTGGTTTGCATAGGTTCCAAGGAGGGCATAAGCCATCTTTCCCTTGCTATTTTTGACAAAGGAGACACCGTCCTGGTGCCAAATCCAACGTACCCGAGCCACCTTTACAGCGTGGCCATAGCCGGAGCCAGGGTCCATGATATGCCCATTACGAAAGAAAATGGATTCATCCCGGAGCTGTCCCAGAAAATATGCGCCGGCCCCCGGAAACCGAAAGCAATCATAATAAGTTATCCCAATAATCCCACCGCACAGGTTGCGGAGATGGATTTTTTTGACAGGGTTGTCAGGTTCGCAAAAAAGAATAACCTCATTGTCATACACGATAATGCGTATGCTGAAATCGGTTTTGACGGTTACAGGGCCCCCAGTTTTCTCCAGGCAAAAGGCGCAAAAGATACG
The DNA here is from genome assembly GCA_029548585.1 of bacterium. Classification (GTDB taxonomy): domain Bacteria; phylum Ratteibacteria; class UBA8468; order B48-G9; family JAFGKM01; genus JALNXB01. The sequence goes on from JAKPNC010000256.1 coordinate 844, forward strand.
GGAATAGAATTCTACTCTCTTTCAAAGACCTACAATATGGCCGGGTGGAGGGTTGGCTTTGCCGTGGGAAACAAACACGTGATAAGGGCTCTGACGAAGCTTAAAAGTTATTACGATTACGGCATGTTCACTCCTATCCAGGTTGCGGCGATAACCGCCTTGAGGCTGGATCAGAAATATATAGACGAGGTAGCCGCAACGTACTGCAGGAGGCGGGATATATTCGTGGCCGGTCTCGACAGAATAGGCTGGAAGGTTGAGAAACCCAGAGCGACAATGTACCTGTGGGCCGAGATTCCCGAAAAATTCAAAAAGATGGGGTCTCTGGATTTCAGTATCCACCTGCTGGAAAAGGCGGGCGTAGCCGTTTCTCCGGGGGCTGGATTCGGCAAATATGGTGAAGGATACCTGCGCATGGCGCTCGTTGAGAATGAGAACAGGCTCAAGCAGGTAGTTAATTCCCTTAAAAAAATCCTGTAACTCCTGCTGTCTTCCCCGGGAAGCAAGTTGACCATTTGCCTGCATGCCGGTGATTGATGTCCTTTTTTTTGCCGCCGGTGTTAATCCTGATGCAATTCTCCTGCCAGCGATGAATAACGACGGATTGCTGACTTAAACGTGAAAGTGATTGTCATAGGGATACATGTGAGTTTCCTATGGATCCAGCCCTATTGATTTGCGAAGGATAAGTATGACGTCAGAGATGTTGACGTCCAAGCTTGAGTTCATGTCTGCCACGCTTTTGAAAAGGTCCGTATATGGTGATTCGTATGACAGCTCGTTTATTGTTATGGGTAAGCCTATTGACATCCTCAGGCAGAGTATT
>JAKPNC010000262.1 GCA_029548585.1 bacterium
GCTGCCGTTCCTGCTATCAAAGCGCCTATCAGGGAACCTATTACTGGCACAATAATACCCCCTGCAAAAGCGCCGGCTATACTTCCTGCAAGAACTGCCCATGCGCTTGACTTTGAAGCGCCTGATTTCCTGGCTCCAAGCATGGCCAGAAGATTATCTGCCGATTCGGCAAATGCAGACATGAGGAGGAAAAGAAGCAGTAATTTCCAGCCCATGGAGCTAAAACCTGTTATCAAAGCGTAAAGAAATATTCCCGCCATTATGACGAAAGTGCCCGGCATGCTCAGGAAAATAATCGCAATACCGGCAACAGAAAAGGTTATAAACAGTACAATGCCCGCAATTTCCATTCAACTTCCTGAAATGTTGTAAAAGATCCGCAATCTAATTTAAACCTGCTGAACGATTTTTGCGGAATTTCCTGTTTACAGGGTGTTATCCGCAGAGTTTTTCAGCGGCGGTTCTCATTCGCCAGGCTGCTTCTTCAATTATTTCCGCGCTATGGTGCCGGTGTGTCACCATGCGCATTTTAGAAGGGGAATAAGAACTTACGAGTACCCCCTGCTCTTTGAATGTTTCAGTCCATTCTTCCAGGCGGTGAACGGAACTGTCAAAGTCAACTGACACCATGTTTGTTTCCACCGTTTCCATTTCCACGGATAATCCCGGCATTTCGCCGACTTTTTCCGCCAGCCTGCGCGCCAGCATATGGTCTTCTTTAAGCCTTTCAATCATGGTTGTTAGGGCGACTATACCGGGTGCGGCTATAACACCGGCCTGGCGCATTCCCCCGCCGAACCTTCCCATGAATCCGCGCGCCCGTTCTATGAAATCAGCGTCTCCGCAAAGGACCGAACCGAGCGGACAGCAGAGGCTTTTGGAAAGGCAGAACATTATTGAATCAGTGCATGCTCCAAATTTTGAAACAGGCGTACCCGAGGCGGCGGCAGCATTGAATATACGTGCGCCGTCAACGTGTATTTTCATGCCGCGGTTTTTTGCCAGTTCAAAAAACCTCCGGTTCATTTCCATGGGAATTATCCTCCCTCCGCCCCGGTTATGAGTATTTTCCAGCCACAGCAGTCCGGGTTTCTTGCCAGAATCTTCAATGGTCCTGCTGACTTCTTCAGGCTCTATTAGGCCTTTGCAACTCCTGAATATGATGGGCTTGGTGCCTGCAACAGCGGAATGGGCGTTTTCGTAAAAGTATACGTGGGCTTCGGCGTCAACGGCGTAAGAACTGCCGGGAGCAATATGTGACATCATCGCGGCGAGGTTTGCCATGGTTCCGCTTATGAGCAAAAGGGCTGCCTCTTTTCCGAACATCTCCGCCGCCATTGCTTCCAGCCTGTTTACGGTGGGATCTTCTCCGGTCTTTGAATCTCCCAGCTTCGCCTCTCTTATAGCATCAAGCATTTCTTCCGTGGGGAGTGTTTTAACGTCACTTCTTAAGTCAATAAGTTTTGGATTCATGTAATATCCTTTTATCCCGTGCGTTCACGGAAATAGGCTGCCGCCTGATGTTTGCGCACCCTGGGGTGCGGCTGCCTATTCTCTGACATGCGGTAGCCGCGGGCTTTAGCCCGCATTCGTACTCAGGCTACTTTATTGTTATGGAGAGTGTATTTGAGGCTTTTGAAACATTGCCCCAGCTGTCAACCGCCACTACCTTGTAGTGGTATTCCTTTCCATTTTCAAGTTCCGGGTCAATAAAGATGTTTTCAATACTGCTGCCCAGGAGATTTGAATGCTCCGCTTCAAACTCTCTTTTATCGCTGCGGTATATGTTGTAGTATCTTACGCCCTGCGGCGCGGTTGAAATTCCCCATGAAATTTTCAAGTAAGGAGGTCTTACCTTGTATCCGCGCCATGCAAGGGGATCTGAGCTTTTGCCGGATACAAGCTCTTCAATCCTTATCGGGCCTGGAGACGAGGGTCCTTTCAAAGGAGTGTTGTCGGCGTATACTGGTGTGAAACCAGGGTCGTTGGTAACAATTATGTTGTCAATTGCTATTCCCGCATCGCCTGTTTCAAATTCAATTTCCATTTTTCCGGCCGGCTGTTTTGAAAGAATCTTATCCATTTCAATCCACTGCCACTCAATTCCCCGTACGGGTATTTCTCCTGCTTTTTTCCCTTTCAGGTTAACCGTGAATTTACCGCTTGCGGCTTTTTCTGCAGGCGGCCAGCCAGTAGTATAACTCTGACGTTCAATGTCTGACATTCCCCTGACTCTTGCAATTATCCTGATGTCTCCCTTCCGAGGAGTGTCAATAGTTATTTTCACGGATCCCGTAAGCCCTTCCTTCAGTTTTTTACTGTAAAAATGTTCGGGATCGGTGACGGCAACGGCGTAAGAGTTGGACGCTCCTTTCGGTTCAAAGAAAGGTACCATTGGCTCTTTCAGTTTTCCAGTTTCGGCCTGGCAAAAGATTCGGAATACCTGGTTACTGCCGGCAGACACCTCGTTGGAAAATATCCTGCTTTCAAGCCCCGAGTATTCCACCGATGTCAGCACGTAAAAACCTTTGCTGCCTGGCGGCAGCGCATGGCTGTTTCCTTTCAGAAGACTGCTGTTTACTCTTTCATAGTTGCGGCCGCTTTCGCTGGAACGGTACAGGTTGAATCCTTCTATTTCCCTGTGATAACGGGGCTTGTCCCATACCATGGAACCTTTGTCAATCCTTACATTTGCAGGAGGCTGGGGGTAGCGGACGACGGCAACGTACAGGTCTGCCCACAGCCTGTCGGGATGGTCTCCGGTCAGCATGGGAGAAAAAAAGACGACCTTGGTGAAATCGGGGCTGGGAGTGGAAGATGTCCTGAACATGGGCTTGTGGTACGCGGTTTTATCCAGGCGGGTTCTGTACCTTATGTGATAATCAAAGAAATTGGTGAAAGCCGCAGTCCAGTAAGTTTTGTTTTCAAGGTCTATCATCAAAAACGGAGAAACCGGTTCCGCGTAGCCTTCCACCGTCGCAAAATCTTTATCTCTCCTGAATTCGTGCGGCCATGTAATCCTGTCAAGGTCCCAGTTGTTTCCTATAAAAGTCACTTTTCCCGTGTAGGGGTCATTGACGCTTATGGTGTTTCTGAAATGGCTGTGCATTCCCATGGAGCTCATGTGGATAAGGGTGCCGTCTTCAAGGAGCAGTATGGCGTTGTCTCCGGAGCGCGGCAGGCCTGCGGCAAATTCCCACCAGTTGTATGAAGGCTGAGGCCTTCCGCCACTGTGGGTGGCAAGGTGTTCGGTGATGGTAACCTTCGGGTTGGGTATTACCCTGAGAAGTCCGCGTTTGTCTCCTTCCGTCAGGGAGAGCGCCCAAACCTGGTAAGGATTATCCGGGTCGTCAAAATACTTGCCCCTGTTCATGTCAAAAACATAATACCTGTTGTTCTCTTTATCAACGGCGTTTCTCCAGTTGTTCCAGGCTTTGCCCCAGACGTTTGATATGGGGAAAGAGTCCTGCCCGCTCGGTCCCCTGGGATAAACCTCGTCGAGTTCCACCTTAGCGGAAATGCTTTTTATCTTGAACGAACGGAATTTTTCTCCGTTCATGTCAGAAAGACCTATCATTGTACTGTCGTCCGAATGCCATATAAGGGTATCATGGTTAATGGCTCTTACGTTGGGTCCCCTGCTGCTTCCTGTGCACGGGTTTTCTATCAGTTTCCATCCCGGGCGGGAAGGCATTTTGATATCCAATGTTTCTCCCGTAACGACGTTTCTCAATGCGACAAGATTCAATGACCTGCTGGTGCATATCCAGTCTTCGGGGGCTGCCCCTTTGGGAAGTCGTTTCAATTCCCATGGAAAAAGCCATACGATGGATTTCCACCTGTCGTTCATGTAACGTGCACTGCCATCGGTCCGCAGCAGTCCTCTCGGTGTTTTCATCCAACCTGTATAGATATACTTGCCTTCATGGCTGAAATCCGGAGTTCCCACGTATGAATGGTCAACCTTTCCTGCCTGGGTCATGAGCCAGAGTTCCGTTCCTATGAAAGAATCCCTGAAGATTACTTTTCCCGGGCGGTCCCAGTTGGGATATTGGTTTATCAGTTTCATTTCGTGTATAGGATTGACAGGCGTTTTTGCCACCCAGTTTTCAGGCAGAACCGTCTCTCCCATGCGGTGGAGTTCCATTCTCTTTACATGGATTGTTGCCGGATGCCTAGTGGGCGGATAGCCTATATATGCGAGGGCAACGTCTATGTTTTTCTCGCCTTCTTTGTCCGAAAGTGTTACAGGGAAAGGAAGTTCAATCCATTTGTAATCTTCCGAAACACCCACGGGAATCATGTAATTTTCATTTATGGCTGAAAGGTGTACCTGGTGGGTGTTGGTTTTAACCAGTGCCCGTACCACGTAGAATCCGGGAGCAAGGTTTAACGACTGGTACAGCTTGTCCCGGTGGTACAGTCCTTCAACCGTGAGGGCGTCTTTTTCTTTTCCATCCGTAACAAAGGACGCATCGCTTCCCGGCCTTCTGTAAAGCGTCCAGCCCGGTACTGTTCCGCTGACCATGAGCATATCCTGGTTCATCAGGAGGGATTTGTTGCTGTTCACGGTTTCCGGCTCGCCTTCTGATACGGCTTTGTTATATCCGAAATTTGAGGTGGCAATTACCTTGTATCCCTTATTAACAACTTCTTTTATGTACGAGGAAGTGAAATATTCAAAGAGAGAAGAACCTTCTTTCTGAAGGACAGACATCTCCGCGGAAAGGTATATGGTACTTCCTGTCACTACGGTGCTGGATATACCGCCTCTTGATTTGCCGTCTTCTGTATATTCTGCAAGCAGAGTGTTACCAGAATCAGGGTTGCCGTCTGTTAGCGTGAATACGTAATCAACGCCCTTGTGGCTTCCCTCGGTGACTCTCCCTTTTTTTTCGTCACCGTCGGTTTTTAGATACATGTGAAAAACGTTGCTTCCTTTTATGTAAGGTTTCGTGAACTCAAATTTGAAGGCGTGCCTTCCTTTTGCCAGCGGCATGTGCCAGATACGGGATATTACATTCAGTTCGGGGTTGTTTTTTTCCTGTGCCGCTGCTCTTTCGTTTACCCCTATAAGCGTCCATGTATATTTTGCGTCCGGGTTTGTCCGGAGTGCAACTTTCAATCCCGGAGTAAGGTCGCTGGCAGGCGCTGTCTGCCTTTTTTCCTGTGACTTTATCGGCGTCGATAGTGAAAGAAGCAGAGAAAGAAAAACTATTGCGTATGTTTTTACATGTAAATCTTCCATGAAATCCCGTTTCATTTTATCTCCCTTTTTGCTGATTTAATGTTATACCAAACCTGGTGTTTTTTTTAAAAAACTCCTTTTCAACCTGTTCAATCGGTAACAGGTAAAGGACCGTTCTTTGTCACGAACCGCTATTCTTTTAAAGCCTTTAATATACCTTTCATTTCAAATGGGAGTTTTGAATTATCATTCCGTAATTGCCGACCGACATGAAAGCATTGTTTCCGTATTTGATGCCCCAGAAGTCTTTGGGGGTGCAGGATCTTTTTTCTCTCCATGTTTTCCCATCGGCAGAAACCAGTATCATGCCTGTTTCCCCTATTGCAACAAAGGTATTGTCCCCATAAGCAATACTGCGCAGGTCGGTTACGTTTCCCGTTGATTCTTCTCTCCATGTTTCGCCATCCTCGGAAACCATGAGGGAGTCACCCCTTGCTATTGCGATAAAAAGGTTTTTACCGAAGGTTATTCCGTAGAGTAATGCCGTGTGGCCTGAAGGTTTCTGCGTCCAGTTCAGACCGTCTTCGGAAAATATAAGAATTCCGTCGTCCCCTATTATTACAAATCTATTTTTCCCGTATGTTATGCCGCGCAGGTTGGCTTTTGTTCCCGAATCTCTGGGCGTCCAGTTTTTCCCGTCGGGAGAAGTAATTATCGTGCCTTCATATCCTACCGCCACAAAAATCCTGTTTTGATATATGACGTCCCACAATATGCTTTTTGTTCCGGAAACCTGCTCTTCCCATGATGCCATATCGCGTGAAATCATTATAAGCCCGTCGTATCCGACTGCAATGAAGATGCCGTTTCCGTGGGTTATGCCTCTGAGGTGGGTTTTTGTGCCCCTGGACAGGGGAACCCATATTTCGCTTTGCGTGGAAACAAGAATTGTTCCGTTTATTCCTGCTGCAATGAAAGTATTATTCCCATAAGCAATGCCGAGAAGATTCTCGGATGATTCCGTTTTTTTGGGCTCCCATTTAAGTCCGTCTGAGGAAACTGTTATCGCGCCGCCGTATCCGGCAGCAGCAAATGTTTTGTTTCCGTAAGTCACAGAATGGAGATAATTTGTAAGTCCTGAACGTCTCTGGACCCAGTTGATTCCATCTGTTGAGGTTAACAGGGTGCCATATGCTCCAACTGCGGTAAAAATTCCGTTTCCATGGGTGACGCCCCTGAGATGGTGGGATGTTCCCGAAACCCTGCTTGTCCAGTTTACGCCATCCTCAGAGGTGAGTATGGTGCCGCTGTCTCCCACTGCGGTAAAGGTGTTATTCCCGCAAGCTATGCCGTGAAGATATATCTCTCCGCCTGAATTCTGCTGAGTCCACTTCACGCCGTCCGGGGAGGTAAGTATAATCCCTGAATATCCCACTGCTACAAAAAGGTTTTTACCAAATGTTATCCCGTTAAGATATTTTGATGTACCGGAAGAGCGAGGCGTCCACTTTATCCCATCGGGTGACGTCATGACGGTTCCGTAACCTCCCACTGCCACATAAGTGCCATTTCCATAAGCCGTTGCGTTAAGGGGCATGGTGGTTTCAGAAACAGCATTTTTCCAGTTTATCCCGTCTGCAGAAGTTATTATCGTTCCCCATTCTCCCACGGCTATAAAAGAATTGTTGCAGTAGGAAACATCGTTAATGTTGTTTCCCTGGGGCAAAGGATTTTTCCATTCCCAGCCATCCATTGTTGATGTGAATGCAAAAAATGCCGTGCAAAAAAAGAGAAATAAGATAGAGCTTATGAAACAGGCATTTATTCTTTTCGTGGCAATATTATTCATTTAAAACCCCTTTTGGTTTTGCAACATGGCAAACGATGTTTCATTCTCAACGGTAAACTGGCTGCATATGCCGGCCAGAATATCTCCTTTTGAAGCATAAGGGTGCATGGCTGCGAGGTCAACGTCTGACAATCTCCTGCGGCAGCCATAGCTGCCGAGGAAGCCCTCTGCAGGTGCCCTGACTTCTTCGTTTTCAAGGGTGGAATCGCTGAAAAGTGTTCCAAGCATGGCGCCTTTTTCTACGAAATCTCCAGGTTTCAGTCCGTTTTCCACGAAAAGGCCGTCAATTGAGGCTTTGACCTCTATCATTTCATTCATGCATATCACGGGTTCTTCCATTCCTTCCATTTCACCGGGGAAGATTCCGAGATATTTTGAGCAGTTGCTGAGCATGCGCAGTCCCCGTGATATTTCTTTTTCTGAAAGCAGGTACTGCCCTGAAAACTCCATGTCAAAAGCGATTCTTCCCGTGGAGTTCATGAACCTGGCAAGGGTGATCGGCCCGGAAGCGGATTCCATGCTGCTTATTTTCATGCCGGGCAAAGCAGCAGCCCGGGCAAAATCCATGATTTTTTTGCTCTCCTGCGGCCATGCGCAGGTCACATTGATGCGGCTCAAGCAGTGCATGTCTATATTATGTGTTACGTCCCTGAGCAAGTTTTTGTTTATGGTGAAAACCAGTTGTTCTATCTCCGTGCCTTCCATTCTGCCCGGCCAGGCGAGGTTCATGTCGTCCTTGCTTCCGGTTTTTGGTTTGCAGGGAAGTGAATCAATGTTGGTTCTGCGTTTCTTAAGTGCCAGGGGATTTATGAAAGGAAGCATCAGGATTCTTCCCCTTTCCAGTTTTTCTGATGCAACGGGACAAAATCTCCTCAGGACTTCGCATCCCATGATCTCGTTGCCGTGCTGCGCTGCGTTTATCATGAAACACGGGCCGTCTTTTCCCGAATCTATTTCCCAGTATGGAAGCTGGAATTGCGGTACCTTTTTTATGCTCACTTCAAGATATTTTTTCCGCATTACTGCCATTTTATCTCCTTTGCACAGCTTTTATCCTGAGGAGTTCATCATGCCTGGGAAATACGATGTAATTAGTTTTGTCAGATATTTTAAAGCTTCCATTCAGCAAATTCAATTATATTTTCAGAAAAAGAATTTATATGTTGCTTTTTACTCTCTCAAACCCGGGATTATCCATCCCCCGGGTAGAGAGAAAAGTTAAAAAACGCTCAGCAATGAGGCCTACTTTACTGTTATGGACAACGTGTCAGAGGGTTTTGAGGTATTGCTCCAGTTGTCCACTGCCACGACCCTGTAGTTGTATTCGCCCGGGATTTCTGTCGGATCTATGAAAAAGGTTTCATGGGTACTGCCGAGAAGGTTCGTTTGGGAAGGAGCGAAATCCTTACCGGTCTCCCTGTGGATATTGTAGTACTTTACTCCGTGAGGCGATTCAGATTTTTCCCACGAGATTCTTGCATAAGGCGGCTTAATCTTGTATCCCTGCCAGTCAAAAGCCTCTTTCCCGGGTTCAATCCTTTCTATCTTCACACCGGACGGCTTCGACGGAGGAGATGAGGGGGTGTTGTCCATAGCCTGCGGCACGAAACCGGGATCGTTTGTCAGGAGAATCGCATCAATGGCTATCCCGGCATCCTGCGTGGAAAACTCTATTTCATTTTTTCCTGCGGGAAGTTCTTCAATTACCTTATCCACCCCTATCCATTTCCATTCTATGCCCCTCACCGGGACCTGGCCCGAATATTTCCCGTTTATCTTTACGTTGAATCTCCCTTCGGCAGCGGGCCCGGGGTTCTTCCACCCCGTTGTGTGAGTTTCCCTCTCCATTGCGCACATGCCTCTCACCCTTGCCATAATACGTACCGGGCCGCGTGCGGGCAAGGTGATTGGAATCCTCAATGAACCGGAAAGGCCTTCTTTAAGTTTCCTGGCATACACGAGTTCCGGATCCGTGATGGCCACGCCGTATGCATTTCCTGCGGTTGCCGGTTCAAAGAATGGCACCATCGGGCTCTTGAGGGCGCCTGTTTCTGCCTGGTAGAAGTGTCGAAAGGTTTTTGATTTTCCTGCCGAAACCTCGTTGGAGAACATGCGGCTTTCAAGTCCCGAGTATTCCACCGATGTGAGGACGTAAAAGTTTTCGTCAGGGGAAGACAGGGACCATTTCGTTTCCTTTACCGGGCTCACGTTGACTTTTTCAAACTTTCTGCCGCTTTCTTTTGAGCGGTAAATATTGAAGCCTTCGATCTCCCTGTGATACCCGGGCTTGTCCCAGGTTATATAGTTATTTTCAATCCTGACGTTAGAAGGCGGCTGGGGATATCTCATGACACCAACGTAAAGATCTGCCCATAGCCTGTCGGGATGCTCACCCGTAAGCATTGATGAGAAGAATACGAACTTGGTGAAATCGGGGCTGGGCGTCGGAGACGTTCTGAACATCGGCTTGTGGTAGGCAGTCTTGTCAAGCCGGGTCCTGTAACGGATTGCATAGTCGTGAAAATTGGTGAATACGGCCGTCCAGTAAGTCTTGTTTTCAAGGTCGAGGATAAGTACAGGGCAAGTCGGCTCGGCATATCCTTCGAGTGCGGCGTAATCCTTGTCTCTCCTGAATTCATGGGGCCAGCTTATCCTGTCAACCCTGGTATTGTTGCCTATGAAGGTTACTTCTCCGGTATAGGGATCGTTGACGCTCAGGGTATTTATGAAATGGCTGTGCATGCCAAGTGAACTCATGTGCAGAAGCGTTCCGTCCTCAAGCTTAAGGACGGCGTTGTCTCCAGAACGCGGAAGCCCTGCGGCCAGTTCCCACCAGTTGTATGACGGCTGTGGAATTCCCCCGCTGTGTGTCGTTACGTGCTCTGTGATTGTGACCCTGGGATTGGGGATCACCCTCAGGAGTCCCCTTCTGTCTCCAGGCGTCAGGGAAAGAGCCCATACCTGGTAGGGATTCATTGGATCGTCGAAAAATTTTCCCCTGTTGATCTCAAAAAGGTAATACCTGTTTCCGTCTCTGTCTACGGCATTTCTCCAGTTGTTCCATCCCTTTCCCCAGACGCTCGACATGGGAGCGGCGTTCTGTCCGTTCGGGCCCGAAGGATAAACAACGTCTTCTTCCGGTTTGGCGGATATGCTCTTTATATTATATTCCCTGAAATTTTCTCCACGGGTATCGGAGAGTCCTATAAGCTTTCTGTCATCTGAATGCCATACTATGGTATCGTGGGTTATGTTACTGATATTTGGTCCCCTGCTGCTGGGCATGTTCGGATTTTCTATTATCTTCCATCCCGGCCTGGAGGGCATGTCTATCTGGATTTTCTCCCCTGTAACAACGTTCATCAGGGATATCGTGCTTAGTGACCTGTTAAGGCATATCCAGTCGGAGGGGTCAGAGCCTGCCGGCAGACGCTTGAGTTCCCACGGGAAAAGCCATACGAGACCTTTAAACGAGTTGTTGATGAACCGGCGGGTTCCATCCGTCCGGAGAAGACCCCTGGGCGGATTCATGAATCCCGTGTAGATATACTTGCCTTCATAGCTGAAATCGGGAGTTCCCACGTAAGAATGGTCCACTTTCCCGCCCTGTGTCATCATCCATATCTCTGTCCCGATGAGGGAATCCCTGAAGATTACTTTCCCGGGCCGGTTCCAGTTCGGGTCCTTGTTTATAAGTTCCATGAGATGAAGAGGATGGACGGGGGCGGTTTCAACCCACCTTTCGGGGAGAACTGTATCGCCCGTGCGGAGAAGTTCCATCCTCTTTATGCTGACGGTTGCCGGATGCCTCGTAGGCGGGTATCCCACGTAGACGATCCCGACGTCAAAGAATTTCTTTTCCTTGCCTGCGACGTGGAACGGAAGTTCAACCCAATTGTGCTTGTCGGAAACACCTATGGGAAGTATGAAGTTGTTGTTAATCGCGTGGAGATGTGCCTGGAAAGTATTTGTTTTGACCAGCGCCCTGAGCAGGTAATTGCCAGGTTCAAGGGTAACTGCCTGGGATATGTTGTCTAAATGGTAAAGGTTCTTCACCACAAGGGCCCCTCCTTCACTTTCATCCCTTTCTGCCGATGTCCCGCTTTCCTTCCTCGCTGAGATGTGCCATCCCGGAATGCCTCCGTTGACGGTGAGCATTTCAGGATTTATGAGAAGAGAGGTTTCTTCTTTATCAGATTCTGCAGGGACTCCTTCGGATATTGCCTTGTTGTAGCCCATGTTTGAAGATGCGACAACCTTGTAACCCTTTTCTATTGGTTCTTTGGTATATGATGTGACGAAATACTCGAAAACAGAAGAACCTTCTTTCTGTTCAATGCTAATGTCGGCGGCCATGTAAAGCACGTTTTTTATCAATATCAGGCTGACCGGTTTCCTGGAAGATTCTCCGCCCGCCGAGTACGCCCCCAGGGAATTACCCGAATGATTGGGATTTCCTTCAAGGAAGGTAAGCATGTAATCCACCCCTTTGTGGGTTCCTTCCGTCAGGCGGCCGCGGGTATTATCCCCGTCTGTTTTCAGGTACAAGTGTAAGACGTTGGCGCCCTGCATGTAAGGCCTGGTGAATTCGAACTTGAAAGCGCTTCTTCCGCCCGGGAGAGGCATGTGCCACAACCTGCGCAATACATTCAACCGGGGATGCCTGTCTTCATGGGCCTGGTAATTAACGTTTTCCCCTATGAGTGTCCAGTGATACTGCCTGTTTCCGCTTGCTTGAAGGAAAGACCTTATTTCAGGGGTCAGGTCGTCGGCCGGCGCCGCCTGCTTTTTCTCCTGGGATATGGACGGCATGACCTGCAGGATAAAAAAGAATACAAGGGATAATAACAAAATGTTCCTGCATGTGATATGCTCACAAATCTTTCTCATCTCTTCCTCCCAGGCGGATTGCCTTTTTAAAATGTCGGTGTTTTGATTATCATGCCGAAATTTCCAACTGCAATGAAAGAGTCCCTGCAATACTTAAT
>JAKPNC010000263.1 GCA_029548585.1 bacterium
AATTCCCGGACTTTTATCAAACTAACAAAGAAAGAATAACCAGCAAACCGCTTCTTTCAGAAAACATGATGCGGCATTAAAAATAAATAGAGTATATAATTCCTGATTAATAAACCATATCCCCGTTTGTAGGTAATTGACTGAGAACCCACGAAATATGTTGCGGAAGTCAGCCATCTCAGTCAAATGGTTTATTTATTTGGCAAATCTTATAAATCCTGCATTTTCAAGCCTCCAGATTGAATCTCCGGTTGCCACCCATGCGAAAAATCCCGCTCTCTTCCATGCCCCCACATTGAAACACAGCTTGTCTACTTCTGCGGGGTTTATGCCTATCTCTGCAAAGGGTATCCTGAGTTCGCAGGTCCAGACAAGATTTTTTCTGTCTGCCATAACTGCCCTGTATTCCGCGGAAGCTTCTATTTTACCTGCAATTTTACGATCCATGCCGAACTTGTTTATCAACTCAAACTTTCCATCTGCTTTCGCCCAGAAGATATATACGGGACCGGTAGGCATATCCTCCATCCACCAGCTCCTGCTTTGAGGACCTGCCTGGCTTTCTATCGCGATTTCAATAAGAGGGATATGCTCCTTTAAAGATGCCGGCATATCCTCTTTTACAGGTTCAGAATCATGTTCCGATGCAATATAAAGATAATCAGCGTCATAGGAGAGCCAGATATAAGTTCCGGACGATTCCTTCGGTTTCCCATCCCAGTGCTGTTCTATTTTCATCGCCCTGCTTCTGTCAAGACCGAACCACTCGTTTTTATCAAGTTTTCCATCAACTTTTACGGGAGCTGTCCTGCGGGGGATTTCATATTCAAGGGCTTTGCTCACACGGACAAGCGCAGTCGCTTTTACCATGTCCTCCACGGGTTTCCAGTCGGTTCTGTAGTATTTTCCTATCTCTTCCCTTGTTCTGTTTATGGGCCAGTTTGCGCGAAGCTCGTCTTCATATGTTCCGACCATCTCAAAAGGAACGGGTTCGCAGCCTGTAAGTCCGTAAACTGGAGAACCGGGCCTGAACCGGAAATCCATATTCTCCCTGTCCATGAAGAGAGGATTTTCCCCGTCGTCCCAGTTCTCTCTTATTACGTTCTCTTCTGCAAGCCCCCTGCCGATACTTATAAAAGGGCTTCCTGTATTGACATTGCGTTCCACGAAGTTGTTTCTCGACCATCCTGCAAGTTTTTCCCCGGAGGATATGTCCAGCAGCTGGGGATACCTGTAGCTCCACGGAGGCTGTTTGTACCTGACAAAATTAAGCCCGTAAATCAGAGTATTAAAAGCCCCGTTATTGGGAACCCCTTCTTCAGACATGAATATTAATCCCCTGTCGCTCAACCCTATCGCAGATTTTTCCATATCTATGAATATATTGTTCTCAAGCCTGTTGTCGGGATAGGTGTTCGCAACGCCCACAGGAATACGATAAAAAATATTGTCCGCCACGACTTCGCCGCCATTCACGGAATCAAAGTGTATCGCATTAAGTCCGTGTGTCAGGTTAGGGGAAGAATGGGTGCTTATATGGTGAAAAAAGTTGTTCCTGATAACCATGCCCCTGCTTAAAAACCTCCAGTGTCCCGTTGCACCGTACATATATAAGGCTCCCAGTTCCCTGCCCTCATGAACCACGTCGTGTATCTCGTTGAATTCTACGATATGGTCATTTGCATTCAGATATATCCCCTGCATGGGACTGTCATGTATAACGTTATGTGAAACGCGCTGCCCCACGCCGTCAACCTGGACTGCCTGGTTGTATCCGCCGCAGAACCTGTTGAATCTGTATATATGGTTGTTCTCCGCAAGATGCTTTGCAGGTATGAGCTTCTCCCTGTCTCCCCCGTTAAGGGAAATACCTCCTTCTCCATTGTCATATATATCACAGCCTACAACCTTGTGTTCCCAACCGCTTTTTATCATAATTCCAAACTGTCCCGTATTGCGTATGACAGAAGCGGTTAGCAGGTTATTCCTGCCTCCCTCAATTTCAAAAGCGTGGGACCTCCCTCCGTCTATTGTCATCCTTGCGAAAACAAGATTGGAAGCTCCTTTCATGCGTATCAGAGGCGTTTCAAAACGAGTTCCGATAATTTCGCTTCCTTCTATGTTGCCGGGGGGATAAAAATAGAGTTTTCCCGCCGACCTGTCAATATAAAACTCGCCGGGCATATCCAGTTCGCTTAAAAGATTGTAGACGAAATAAGGGTGGTTGGCCGCGAAGCGATTTCCCCTGTAAGTGGGGTCTTTATGGGAAGCGTATCGGGGAACATCAGCAACATATATTATTTTCTTGTCCGTATCTATTGAAGTGATTTTCAGGTGGCTCAGGTGGAAAGGAGCCATGACTGCATAACCCTTCATCCATATCTCCTGTTCTTCCTTCCACCTCTCGGGCCTGTCGTCTGAATAGACAAACTTTCCCTTCTGGTAGGGGGCTTTCCTGAACTCATAATCCCCTTTTGGATTGACCAGTCCAGCAATCCTGAGCCAGCCGTCGTTTGGCCAGCGGGCAAGCCGCATGATTTTGCCGTTGAATATCAGCTCCATGGCAGCAGGGCTTGCTCCCTCGGTTCCCCTGTTTACAAGTTTGCCGTAATCCGTTATTCCAGCGTCCTTCAAGTTGGCCACCCACACCCTGCCTTTGGCTTCTTCAGGCAGCCGTTTTATTACGGCAGGCTCATCAAGGGGCCTGAAATCCTTAATCCTCACACCTCCAACAATCTTTGCTTCTTCCCCGGGGTAGCTTCTGTATATCACGGGAGATTCTTTTGTCCCGGAGTCTTCACTTCCGAAAGAAAGGGGTTCTGTGAGAAAATGGCTGCCTGCCCTGAGATATACCAGGACGCCTCCCTTTGGCATTCCCATTTCTTTTATTTTCCTTACTTCATCCCGCGCCCTTTTTACCGTGGCAAAAGGTTTTTCTTTTGTCCCCTCATTCTTATCGTCACCCTGCGGAGATACGTATACTGCGTGTTTCGGGAGGTTTAGCCAGCCCGCAAGTTTCTTTTGCCTACTTTCCATAGGCATCCCGTCTGACATGCCCTCTATGGATTCAAGCCTTTCTATTGCTTCAATCCTGTACCCCTGGTGCGGAAGTTCTGCCCTGTCTTGTTCCATTAAAAGTTTTTCATAGATCTTCCGGGCCTGTCTGTATTTTTTTTCCGTCCTGTAAGTATCTCCTGATCTCAACTGCGAGATAAACACATGGTATCCAGATGCGCCTTTTGTCTTAGACGCTTCCTCGTACAGCTGCCTTGAC
>JAKPNC010000008.1 GCA_029548585.1 bacterium
TAATACAAAATGACGCGAGGATTATAAAAAGAAAAGAGATGAATTTCCTGTACATTTTACCTCCCTGAGTTTAATGATTCAGTTATACATTTGACAGTTTCGCACTCTGCATTGCCCTTCCTGAATTTATCCGATATACTCCATCTGACTTTTAAAAAAAGATTTTCACTCTATCTGAATTAATCTCGAAATTTTACCATGAAATGTGTTTCATGTCAATAAGCGAGCCGGACAGGGATGATTATCAGGTAATAATTTTTATTTGACCCGGAAGATATACCGGAGTAGAATTTGAAAAAGAAGTTGAGCAGTATGTAATCAGTTTTTCAAAGTCAAAATGGAAGATATCTTTGATAAAAGCAATTTTTGAAACAAAAAAAAAACAGGACATATTAATTTTTGTGCCTGATTTCAAACAGAGAGAGAATCCGGGAATTATATAAAACTGCGGGATGGCTCTTAATGGAATAAACAATGAATGAAAGGGAAAGATATGTGAAAAGTCTCTTATTTGAGGACGTGGACAAGGTGTTTTTTTCACCCGGCGGACCCAGGGAATCAACTCTTAGGAGATGGAGACAGGAAGGTCTTCCCCCGGACGTTTACTGGTATGATTACATTCTTGATAAGGAGCTGGGTATTAAGATTGACAAACCTCAGTTTGAACTGATGGATTTCAAGGTTTCCTTCTCAATGATACCGGGGTTTGAGGAAAAAGTCCTGGAACATAAGGATCGGCACTATATCGTACAGGACGTGAAGGGGACAATCGTGGAGATTTCGGATAACTTTGACGTGACCTATCTGCGGGCTGCAAAAGACTTTGTCACGAGGAAGTACATCAAGTTCCCTGTCGAAAATATAAAAGACTGGGGATATATGAAAAAAAGATATGATGCAAACGATCCGTCAAGGATGTCCGGTAATCTTAAGGAATTAAGTTCGAAATTGCGTGACAGAGATTATGTTCTGCGTCTCGGGATCGCAGGACCTTTCTGGCAAATGCGGGACTGGTGCGGATTTGAAAACCTTTGTATGTTTATGGCAACCGACCAGGACTTCGTTATGGAGATGGTTGAGTTCTGGAAGAATTTTGTGCTCTCTCTTCTTCGCAGGATAAAAGGATATATTTCCTATGACTCGGTAGTTATCAACGAGGATATGGCATACAAGATGAAGAGCATGATTTCGCCTGCCATGGTAAGAAAGTACCTTATGCCGGTATGGAGCGCCTGGGCTGACATTTTAAAGGAAAGCGGGTGCAAAGTTGTAATGCTGGACTCAGACGGCTACATTGAGGAATTGATACCGTTATGGATAGAATCCGGCATAAACTGCTGTATACCCATAGAGATCGCCGCAGGCAACGATCCAGTAAAAATCAGAAAGCACTACGGGAAGAATATGGGTCTTTACGGCGGCATAGACAAACGCTTGATAGCAAAGGGAGGCAAAGCGCTGGAGAACGAGGTATACAGGGTTGTCCCGCAACTGCTGAAGGACGGCGGTTACATACCATCCTGCGACCATGGAGTTCCGCCTGACATTTCATGGCGGAATTTTGTTGAGTACGCCAGATTGCTTGCCAGGTTACAAGGCTGGTTATAACCGGACAGCTCACCTTACACGGACAAATTACTCCAATTAACCGGGTTTCCTTTTTTGAAATAAAGTAATAATGGCATATGTTTCTTTGAAACTGCAATTTTGAATTACACGTTAACCGAATGATTGATATTCTCAACCTTAAATGCAAGGCTCAGGAATTATCACAGATTCTCATTTGTGAAAAATGATTTTTGGGTAAATGAAGGAATAAAATTATTATTTTTATTTCCCCTTCAACCTTTTGGGTGAGATCATGTTTTCAGGTTTGAGAAGTTCGTCAAGTTCTTCTTTTCCCATGAGCTTTTTTTCAAGCACAAGTTCGTATACGCCCTTATTCTTCTCAAGGGCCTCCTTTGCAAGTCTGTTGCTTGCATCGTAGCCGAGAACCGGGTTAAGGGCGGTAATGAGACCTATGCTGTTATACACAAGCTCCCTGCATCGTTCCCTGTTTGCGGTAATCCCGTCTA
This sequence comes from bacterium, assembly GCA_029548585.1. Classification (GTDB taxonomy): domain Bacteria; phylum Ratteibacteria; class UBA8468; order B48-G9; family JAFGKM01; genus JALNXB01. Next base: position 2,076 of record JAKPNC010000008.1, read on the forward strand.
TGCATTTTGTCTTCAGGGTAACCATCCCGTTATTCAGCATCTCCATGGATTCGAATATGCTCTGGGTCAATACGGGAAGCATGACGTTAAGTTCCAGCTGGCCGGCTCCTGCTGCAAGGCTTACAGTCAGGTCGTTCCCTATAACTCTGAAAGCGATCTGGTTGACTACTTCCGGTATCACAGGGTTGACCTTTCCGGGCATTATGGAAGAACCTGGCTGCATGGGAGGCAGGTTTATCTCGTTGAAACCCGCCCTTGGTCCTGAGGAGAGAAGCCTGAGATCGTCGCATATCTTCCCGAGTTTTAAGGCCGTTCTCTTCAGCGCGGAGGAATACATGACAAATGCCCCGGCATCCTGGGTTGCCTCGATAAGGTTGCTGGCACTGACAATCTCAAGACCTGTTATCTCTCCCAGGTGGCCTATTACTTTTTTCCCGTATTCCGGATCGGAATTTATGCCCGTGCCTATCGCTGTCGCTCCCATGTTGACTTCGAGAAAAAGCCTTGCATTTTCTTTCAGCCTCAGTATCTCTTCCCCGAGGGTCACCGCGTAAGCCTCAAACGACTGGCCGAGAGTCATTGGGACGGCATCCTGAAGCTGGGTTCTCCCTATTTTTATCACATCGGCAAACTCCGCGCCCTTTTTCCTGAACGAAGATATGAGCGCCCTCAGGGTTTCAAGCAGCTTCTCGTTGCCGTTTATGATAGCGATTTTCACCGCCGTTGGATATACGTCGTTTGTAGACTGGGAAAGGTTTACATGATTGTTTGGATGGCAGTATTTGTATTCGCCCCTCTTGTGTCCCATTATCTCGAGGGCCCTGTTGGCAATAACTTCATTTGCATTCATGTTCGTGGTCGTTCCGGCTCCCCCCTGTATCATATCCACGGTAAAATGACTGTCAAATTTACCTTTGGAAATCTCGTCGCATGCCTTTACAATGGCGTTACAGAGTGGCTCTTCAATTAAATCCAGATCCCGGTTTGCCATGGCAGAAGCCATCTTTACCATCGCGAGAGAGCTTATAAGAAACGGGTAGAAATTGAGGCTTATGCCGCTGATGTTAAAGTTTTCAAGTCCCCTCAGGGTCTGTATCCCGTAGTATGCTTCTTCGGGCACGCTTCTCTCTCCGAGAAGATCCTTCTCCTGCCTGGTACGGCCGGATCCGTATTGAACCTTTGTATCGGTGCCCCTGCCGCTTACTATGCTTATTCTGCGGGATATTATCCTTGCAATGTTGCAGACCACTTTGAAAGCGGCTGAATTTACATCCTTGAAGAAATCTTTATGCACAGAGATAATTTTCGTTTCAATCATCGCCCTTGCCGACGTGGAATGTATGGAAGAATCTTCAAGGGCTCCTTCTCCCAGCATGTCTCCACTGGTCAGGTATGCAAGCCTTTTCTCAATTCCAAGGGTACTTAATCTGAATAATTCAACCTCTCCCTCACATATGACATCTATATCCGTGTGGGGTGTATTCTCCCTGTAAAGGATACTTCCCGCCCGGATATTTTTGACCGTTACATATCTTGAAAGGATCTCGATTTCAGAATCGTCAAGATCGTGGAAAAATTCCATATTCCTGAAGAGGCAGTATTTTTTCTCTGACATTTTTCTCTTTTCCTTTTGTTGAGTTGGCTCATCCATGTTCAACACTTAACAGGTGCCCGTATTCATATGGGTGGCCTCGGGCACGACACTTTAAGAACGGGTATCGTAAATCATTTGATTTTATAAGGTCAGTAAATGGAGAGCTCTTCGTTTAAAAACTTCCTTATGGAGGATACGAATTTCTCTTTTTCATCTTCACATATCTCGTGCTTGCTCTCTTCAAAAACAACCAGCCTGGAACCTCGGATCTTTTCATTCATTATCCTGGATTGGGATATGGGGCATATCCAGTCCTGGCTGCTTCCCATAATCAGTGTGGGTACACTGATCTCGCAAAGCCTGTTTTCTAGATCGTATGTCCCGCTTCTTCCGCTGATAAAGTAATTCAGAACCAGGGAACTTACCCTGGCATTCCTGATGCTCTCATAAGTCTTTTCGGGAGTCCTTTCCATGGAATATAGCGGCGTCATGATGGCAAGGGTCTTCTTCAGGTCCTCGTCATTTTCCATCCTGCCGTTAAGTATCTTGAACGCGTTTTCCCTTATCAATGGATCCTTGATGCCTTCGGCAAACCTTGCAGCATCTTCGAAACTCCTGCGGCTCGGTGCCGTGACAGCGAGAACCAGACCGGAAACTGAACCGGGAAACCTGATCGCGTAATCCATGGCAAGCATGCCTCCGAATGATATTCCCAGAGGTATTATCTTTTCAAAGCCGAGATGTTTTCTCAGGCATTCCATATCCTTTGAAAGCAGTTCCAATGACCATTCCTGCTCGATAACAGGGTCAGATAAGCCGCTTCCGCGCTGGTCGAAAAGAACCACCTGTACAAGGTCGAAAAAAGGCGCCATTAAAGGTTTCATGCCGGGATGCTCCATTCCAGGCCCGCCCTGCAGTGCAAAGACAACAGGCTTGATTTTATTCTTTCCGTCAATGCCTGTTTTCAGGCCGTCGTTTACAACATCGAAAAAGATTCTTTTACCGTTAAAACTGGCATACATGAGGATCCCCCCGTTCTATTTCAAATCCTTCTGAATTTTCATAAGCGCATCATCCAATATATTAAATTTTCATCCTGATTCTGTCAAATATGAAGCATCCGGCATAATGAAGTAATATCCTGTTTTTTTGCGGCGTGAAAGATTAATGAATGAATATCCATGAACTCTCAAAAACAGAGGAGATAAAAAGTTGAACGACGAAACTCATGCCCCCTTGCTAAAAAATAATTTTCCTATTAGAATTATAGCGTGCGTCATCATCCGTACTATTAAGAATATACTCGCATGCCTAGCCTTGAAATTATAAAAAGAAGGATTCCTCTGCAAAACAGGCCCTTGCATCCTGCACCGTACAGGGGAATAATTATCACGGCAGGGGATAATTTACGGCTTAAGGAGATGAACTTGAATATTAAAAGGCGGCTTCACAACATCATGGTGACCGGAGGGGCAGGCTTCATCGGAGTCAATTTCATCAGGAACCTTCTTTCCAACAGAAAATTCAGCGGAAGAATTGTCAACGTTGACGCCCTCACGTATGCAGGAAATACCATGAGCCTTCCGGACGTGCCTGAAAAACATGAAGGAAGATACTTCTTTTTAAAGGCCGATATCTGCGACACAGAAAGGATATACGGTATCATGAAAGATTTTGGAATTGATACCATCATCAATTTTGCAGCCCAGTCTCATGTTGACAGGTCTATAATAAATCCTTCCGATTTCGTCGGTACAAACATATTCGGAACCTTTTCACTGCTTGAAGCTGCAAGAAAGTCATGGAAACCGGGCAGAGGCTACCTGTTCCACCAGGTGAGCACAGACGAAGTATACGGAACCCTCGGTTCGGAAGGATCATTTTCCGAGGCTTCGCCCTACTCTCCAAGAAGCCCATATTCCGCATCCAAGGCATCTGCAGACCTCCTGGCAAAGGCATACTATCATACTTATGGCCTGCCGGTAACGATATCAAATTCCTCCAACAATTACGGGCCGTACCAGTTCCCGGAGAAACTTGTGCCCCTTATGATCAATAACATGCTCGAAAGAAAGCCCCTGCCAATCTACGGAGACGGCAAACAGGTCAGGGACTGGATATATGTCGAAGACCACGTCAGAGGTATCTGGCTCATCCTTGAAAAGGGCATTGAAGGAGAATCTTACAACATCGGAGGCGGCATCGAGCATGAGAACATAAGACTGGTACACCTGCTGTGCCGGCTGGTGGCGGAAGAAACGGGTGCCGTCGAAAAGGACCTCAGGGAACTTATAATTCACGTAAAGGACAGGCCTGGCCACGACAGGCGCTATTCCATGGACTGCGGGAAGATAATCAGGGAGCTCGGATGGCAACGTATGTACACCCTGAAAAAGGGGCTGGCAAAAACCGTGAAGTGGTACATTGATAACACGCCGTGGGTGGAGAACGCCAGGAGCGGAGAATACCTGCGTTGGGTTGATGAGAATTACGGCAACAGGTAACCTGCTATACCCGAGAACGGCCCCTGAGCCAAAATTGCCGTTACTCTTCTGAAACCGGGGACGATACCCATAGCACAAGGTAGAGGAAGAGTCCGAAGCCGTTCAAAAGACATGACGCAAGGAAGATGACTCTTACCAGGGTAGGATCAAGGTTGAAGTACTCTCCGAGTCCGCTGCATATCCCGGCTATCTTTTTATCCTTTCTTCTCCTGTAAAACTTTTTCATCTATTAAAATCCTCCTTAACCGGTTGCACGATAAAACCACTGGCTGAATGAAAGTTACATGGACGATGTGTGCAAAAGGTACGCCCAAAACGTTCCAGGCTGTCCAATAATGCTTTAAACGACTTGATTCCACCGCCTGGCTTCTCCTGCCTGTGAGATCAGAACCATGAAACGTAACCCCTTTTGTCGAAAATCATGTTGAGAAGTATTTCGGCCACGGTCCAGGTTATGTGGCTCAATATTACTCCGAGAAAGAAAGAAACGCTTCTCCTGTAAACATTGTGGCCCCCGAACCTCAGTACGAGTCCTTTTATAAGCCAGGCAAGAAAGATGGCGAACCACCAGCGCCTGATAACAGATGAATCGGATATTGGAAAACCTATGTAGTGGATGGGCCACCAGAGAAATTTCGAATGCAGAAATACAAGGACTGACATCACAGCGGCTCCAATTCCAGTCCATATCCACCTTGAAAGTACAACGTCTCCTGTCAGCGGATCCTGGAGATGGGGCAGGATGGCATTGGCAATCTCGTTGGACATTGAACCGCCGAAAATCCTGTCTCCGAACCACGTCCCTGTTGTATTGAGGGCGCCGATATTGTAAGCAAGGTGTATATGTACCCATGCCGAGGAAACGTAAGAAATGACCAGGGCTGCCATGATGGCGGCAAAAACCGTCCTTGGAGGAATCCTGGCATCGTCCTGTATCCTGAGCATGTGCCCGCCGGTTGTCATAACGGATGAACGCAGAGACGCCGTCCAGCTGTACTGGAGACCAAGGGCTATATACCCGTTTTCTGTAATGACCCCCGGAGGCAGGAGGTAGGAGGCATAAGCCGGAGGTATGCACTGGGACTGCGCGGAAGGCAGTCCCGTCTGGCAGACGATCCTTGAAAGCCCTATGAAAACGACCATTACAAAGAGCATGAAAAAAAATGAGGCAAACCAGGGCATGCCCGCATGCCTGAGGAATGCACACATAACGAAAAATCCGAGGATTGTTCCTATAACAGCCGTCCGGTAGGGAAGGATCTCGTCCGAATCGTCTATTGATGCCGCGGGGGTGAAGGCCTTCCTGAAACAATCGGCCAGGTGCCTCCTGGCGCGCCAGCAGAGGAAGAAGACAAGTACTATCATGGCCCCGCCACCCTGGAATGTGCTTGCCGCCGTTCGCCCGCCGAAAGGTGCGTTCATGCCCGGAAGCCTGAAACCTGCCACACTGAAAATACTGTTCTGAACCGTAGAGATTATTAAAAATAACCACATGGAGAGAGAAACGCTTCTCGGTATAAGATACGAAAACCCGAGTATGGGGAAATCAGGATTCAAGACGAATGTCAACCCGAACCTCTCTGAAATAATCAGGCCTTTTCTCATTCCTATCATAACTTCTCCCGTAGATGTCAGGGAGATCCAGTTCATTAGGTAGAAGAAAAAGGTGATTGATAATCCGAGCCAGAAAAGCTTATCCCTGAAAAGAACCGGGACGCGGCTCTGACCGTCTTTTCGGGCCATCTCGAGAGGCAGTATCATCAGGGGATATATCAGCCTTTCCCTCTCAATCCACTGTTTCCTGAAAAGTACCATTACGCATATGCTCAGGAAAGAGAATACCATTACGTAGACCATCAGGTAAGACATGGGCATCAGCCATTCCCCGTAAGGAGCTGAAGCCCCCGGAGGAAGTCCTTCAAAAAACCACCTGACGGCATTCTCGTCCTGCAAGAGCATGACTGGCCTTATGCGTGAAATTATAAGTTCCTGCCAGCGGTTTGCAGATGTTGCGAAATATTTAAGTCCCACGACGGTTGCCATCAGGTAATGCATGAGACCGTAGCTCGGAAGAACTGAAGCAACCGAGACCATGATGAAAATGAGAAAAAGCTCCGATTTTTTCAACTCAAAGAACCTGTGGATGGAAGAAAGGATAAGCATTATGAAGAGAAGAAATATGGCGGCGGGAGCCCAGTACTCCCATCCGAACCTTCCCGGCAAACCCTTGAATACCAGGTATGGATCAAGCATGCCGGTTAAAGCTGAAAAGATGCATCCCAGGATAAAAGCACGCTTTCTCATTGATTATGCACCCTCCGCCATTTCCCGGAAGGAAGGGATTTCCATTCCCTGAAGAAGAATGATATTCCCCATTCCGGGCGCTTTTACCCCATATTTAAACACAAGAGTCCTTTTTCTGCAAGAGCTCTTCATCTTAATTATTGAGGCAACGGGAAATTTTAGACTTCAGGATTCCGGGTTTGGCTGAGAGCCTTTTTAGGGCATGCGGCGATGCAGAGCCCGCACTTAAGGCAATCCTTTTCTTTCATATCCCTCAAGCCTTCGGATTTAAACCGGTAAGGCTCAAGCTGCAGGGGGCAGACTCTGGAGCACAGGCGGCATTCCACACATAATGATGAATCTATCTTCATGGGATTTCTTCCCCTGCCGAACCAGCTTGAAAAGGAGGCAACCGGGCAGAAGGTGCACCAGGTTCTCTGGTGGATAAAAAGGGCGAGGATGATCCCAACAAGGGTAACGGCGGAAAGCATGTTGATGAAAAAGAAGCCTATGGAACGAAAATCCGGCCATCTGCTTGCCACCTGTAAGGCCATCATAGAGAACATGAACAGAAGGACCGCTATCCTGAAGGGAGTTCTTTTGAGGAAAGAAGGGATCTTTCTCCCCAGGCTGACAGCTTTACCTGCCGTGTCGAGGAAACTCCCTCGGGGACAGAAGTAGTTGCACCATATCCTGCCCCTTGAAATACCGAGGTAAATCCCCAGGACCATGCATACCGGGACAAGGTATCCAATCACCGGAAAAAACCTTCCTGCTCCCAGCAGCAGTATAAAAATAGCCGACATGAATAACTGTTTTCGATGCCTGAGTTTCGACAGAGCCTTGTAATCTTCCATTTCATCCCCCGGAAGTTGTATACGGGACTTTTTTAGTTGGATGAATTCTCAAATTGACACAAAGGAAGAACGATACGCCACAACCTGAAAAATCCTTCCCCATCAATAATAATATCAGCGGTTTATTAGTCGCCGCATGTCAAAAAGCCAACCAGGAGAATAATCAGGGCGGCTATGAATATTCCAAGTCCCCAGAATGCCCATTTTCTCTGCACCCTGCGGAAATGTTCAACACTCTCCCATTTCCTTGACTGCCATGCCCACTGGTTGCCCTTCGCGCCGAGTACAAATGCAATTACGATGCTAACATAAGGAATAAATGCTATGAGGCCTATCCAGACCCTGTTGGATATCGCCCATATCCAGGTGAGTAGGAAAGCCCCCCAGTTCCATCGCCTTAGTTCCGCCGGCAGGACTGATATTGAACCCCGTCCCGAATCGTTTTCTGCATTGGCTTCATTCTTTTCCGCACTACCGGGGCATCCGCAGGATGCAGTTGCGCAGTTTTCCGATTCATTCTCAGAGAGGCATTTTTCGCATTTCATATTTCCTCCTGCTTTTTGTTCGGTTATGACAAAATTGGCTATGCTTTAAGTAGTGTTTATTCAGCCTTTCAATGGTTTTAAAAGTATTTATTGCTCTCTCCCCTCCGCCTGAGTTAAAACCTGGCGGCCTATGGCAGGAGGACAGAAGAAAAGAAAGCCTTAAGCGAATAAAAATGATATCCTGAAGAGAAGCTTTCATTATGACAAGCTTTGAAAGCACTCTTCAATGAACGATTATATTCTTTTTTTCAAAAAAACAACCGCCGTTTCTGCAAGACCCCGCGGCTTTCATGAAAGGGAAAGTGACCGCATTTTCTTCTCACTTGACAATGAAGAATGATCACTTTCCATTTCATATTATAATACAGGGGTATGCATTTTCAAATTTATGGTCTTCCTGGCGGCAAACACGTGGATATCAGACATGTGATATTCAGGCAATTTTCGCAATATCTCATTTATGATTAGACTTCAAAATAATTAACCTGAAATATGGATAAGAAAAACAGACCTCGTAAAGCTTCATTCATTTAAAGCAACCTCTCCCTTTT